>NZ_JBFUJJ010000017.1:0-78621 GCF_056401435.1 Arthrobacter sp. P4_F10 | reverse complement strand
CCGCACCTCCGCAAAGCCATCACGGCCCGGGACCGGGGCTGCGCCTTTCCCGGCTGCACCATCCCCGCACCCTGGTGCGAGGCCCACCACATCACCTACTGGTCCCGCGGCGGGACCACCGGGACAGAGAACGGGGTCCTGCTCTGCTCCCACCACCACCACGTGATCCACAAGGAACACTGGACCATCCGGCTCAAAACCGGGATTCCCTGGTTCATCCCGCCACCCCACCTCGACCCGCGCCAGCAACCCAGACGGAACCACTACTTCCGACCAGACGACCTCGTGACGGCCGCATGACCACGGCCCGGGCGGAGGTGACAAAGGCACCCCTGTACGGCTCCGCGACGGCTCCACGACAGCTAGACGGCGGTACCTGTGCAGTGACCGCCGCACCTCAGTCAGCAGTCCGCTGCACCGCGGACTGGCGTCCCGGCCATGCCGCCGGCGGCCGCGGGAAACGCCCTTCAGTTTCTCAGGTACGTGCGGCACGTGGAGGAGTATTATTCCTTCCGGGGGGCGGGCCTGGAAAGTGAATAGCCATGCTCAAGGACAAGCAAGTCGGCGCAGTGCTACCGGCAGCGGACATCGCCCGTGCACGGGATTTCTACCGGGATAAGCTCGGGCTCGAACCCGAAAACCCGGACGCCGAGGACAACCTGCAGTACAAATGCGGCGGAGGAACCGCGTTCCTGCTGTACCAGACGCCCAATGCCGGAACAGCCAAGAACACGCAGATCGGCTGGATGGTCGATGACGTGCCGGGCGCCGTTGCGGAACTCCGCGCCAAGGGAGTCGTTTTCGAGGAATACGATTTCCCGGGCCTAAAAACCGAGGGCGGCATCGCCACCACTCCGGACGGAAGCTCGGCCGCGTGGTTCCTGGACACGGAGGGCAACATCCTGAGCCTCGTCTCCCTGACCTAGCGCCTGGCCGGTGGATGCTGGCACGGCCTTGCCGGGACTGAGGTTGCCGGACACGGTGCCACGTCCCTGAGCCCGAAGACGGCGAACGGACAGAGACCCCGGGCAGGCGGCCCGAACACAACCCAAGGTCACGAGGCCTGGCCGGATCGCGAAAGCGTTTCCGGCCGGGCCTCATGCAACCCCCGGGCCTCGTGCATCCCCGGGGCTTCGTGCGTGCCCGCGGCTACGGGTCGGTGCCGGCTTCGGGTTCCTCTGACCACGCCATGCTGGGTCCAATGGCGTCGATCGCCTGGGACAGCGGGATTCCGGAGCCGTCGCGGCGGCCGTGCTCGCCGGGCAGTGAGCGGGCCACACCGGCGAGTGAGGAAGCCTTGGCCGGACCGTGACCGGCCCAGCCGAGGAGGAGCGTGTCCTCGCCCTTGAGGAAGCGGTGTGCCCGCACCCCGGCAGTGGCCCGGCCCTTGACCGGGTATTCGGCCAGGGCGGTGACCTTCGCAGCCCCGGGGGCCGTGCCCGGTAGGGCGCCGTCCGTCCCCGCGATGGTCACGACGACGGCGGCGGCGTCCGCGGGACTGGCGGCCCCGAAGAACATCACCCGGTCCCCGGCGGCCAGCTTGATCCCGGCCATGCCGCCCGCTGTCCGGCCCTGCGGGCGGACGGCGGAGGCACTGAACCGCAGCAGCTGGGCCTGGCGCGTGATGAAGACAAGGTCGTCGTCGTCGGACCCGGCGGGTGCAACGCCCACCACGGTGTCTTTGTCCTTGAGCGCGATCACTTCCCAGTCCTCGCGGTTCAGCGGATAGTCCGGCTGCACCCGCTTGACCACTCCCTGGGCGGTTCCGATCGCGAGGACCTGGTCCAGCGGCGCGAAGGCCATAAGCGACTCGCCCTTGAGGAGCGTGATGAAATCCTTGGCCGGTACGCCGCCGGCCATGTTCGGCGTGCCCGAAGTCGGCGGCAGCACGGGCATGTCCATGACCTGCAGGCGCAGCATGCGGCCCTGCGAGGTCACTGCTGCGATCTCGCCGCGGGCGGTGGTCTTGACCACGGAGGAGAAAACGTCATGCCGGGTCCGCGGACCGGCCTCGGCCAGGCTGTCCTGGCTGGCGGTGCGGGCGATCTGGCCGGACACGGTGAGGATGGCCCAGCAAGGATCGTCCGCGATCTCAAGGGCCAGCGGTGCGGCCTTGCCCTTGGCCCCGGTGGCTGCACCAACTGCGGCTGCCACGGTGGGGGAGACGGCCTCGGATTCCAGCAGCACGGTCCGGCGCGGTGTGCCGTACTTCTCAGAGATCTCGCCGAGCTCGTCCGACACGAGGGTACGGAGCAGCGCAGGGGAGCCCAGGATAGCCTCCAGCTCGGCGATCTCCCGGCGGAGCTCCTCCTGCTCCTTCTCCAGCTCGACCCGTGAATATTTAGTCAGCTGCCGCAGCCGCAGTTCCAGGATGTAGTTGGCCTGGATCTCGGAGAGATCATAAATGGACATCAGCCGCGTCCGGGCCGCGGCAACCTCGTCGGAGGACCGGATGATCTGGATGACCTCGTCGATGTCCACGATCGCGACCAGGAGGCCCTCGACCAGGTGCAGGCGGTCTTTCTTCTTGCCCAGCCGGAAGGCGGTGCGGCGCCGGACAACATTGATCCGGTGGTCCACGTAGACCGAGAGTAACTGGAACAGCCCGAGGGTCTGCGGCTGGCCGTCGACCAGGGTGACGTTGTTGATGCCGAAGGAGTCTTCCATCGGGGTGTAGCGGTAGAGCTGCTGGAGCACGGCTGTGGGATTGAAGCCGTTCTTCAGCTCAATGACCAGGCGCAGGCCGTGCTTGCGGTCCGTGAGGTCCACGACGTCGCTGATGCCGGTGAGCTTCTTGCCGTTGACGGCGTCCTTGATTTTCTCGATCACCTTCTCCGGGCCCACCATGTACGGCAGTTCCGTGACCACCAGGCCGGTGCGGCGGGCCGAGAGCTGCTCGATGTCCACCTTTGCCCGGGTCTTGAAGGAGCCGCGGCCCGTGGCGTAGGCGTCGCGGATGCCGTCCAGGCCCACGATCCGGCCGCCGGTGGGCAGGTCCGGGCCGGGGACGAACCTCATGATGTCCTCAAGAGTGGCGTCCGGGTTCTCAATCAGGTGCCGGGCGGCGGCGATGACTTCCATGAGGTTGTGCGGGGCCATGTTGGTGGCCATGCCGACGGCGATGCCCGTGGCGCCGTTCACCAGCAGGTTGGGGAACGCGGCCGGCAGCACCTCCGGCTGGGTCAGCTGGTTGTCGTAGTTGGGAACGAAGTCGACGACGTCCTCGTCGAGGTGGTCCGTGAGGGTCAGGGCCGCGGCTGCCAGCCGGGCTTCCGTGTAGCGGGGGGCCGCGGGGCCGTCGTCGAGCGAGCCGAAGTTGCCGTGCCCGTCGATCAGCGGCAGCCGCAGGGAGAAGTCCTGGGCCATGCGCACCATGGCGTCGTAGATCGCGGCGTCGCCGTGCGGGTGCAGCTTGCCCATGACCTCGCCCACCACGCGGGCGCTCTTGACGTGGCCGCGGTCCGGGCGCAGCCCCATGTCGGACATCATGTAGAGAATGCGCCGCTGTACGGGCTTCAGCCCGTCGCGGGCGTCCGGGAGGGCCCGCGAGTAGATCACCGAATAGGCATACTCGAGGAACGAGCCTTCCATCTCGGACGTGACATCGATATCGACGATGTTCTCGGTGAAATCCTGACTGGCTTCCCCTGCCGGGGGCGTGGTTTGGCGGCGTGCCATAAGGCTGGTGGATCCTTCTGAGGGGTGCTGAACGGGTACTGCGTAAGTTTATGACTAGGCTAAGCCTATGGTGGATCAGCCGGCGGACGGCGTATATCCGGAATATTGGGAAGCCGATGTTGTCCTGCGCGACGGCGGCACAGCGCATGTGCGCCCCATCCACCCCTCCGATGCAGACGCGGTCCAGGCCTTCCACGTGGGCCAGTCCCAGAAGTCCATCTACATGCGCTTCTTCGCCTTCAAGTCCAAGCTTTCCAGCAAGGAACTCAAGCGCTTCACCGAGGTGGACTTCAAGGACCGGGTGGCCCTGGTGATCACCATTGGCGGCGAGATCCTGGGCATCGGCCGATACGACCGGCTGAATGACCCGGCGGAGGCGGAGGTCGCCTTCAACATCGCCGACGCCCACCAGGGCCGCGGCATCGGCTCGATCCTGCTCGAACACCTCGCCGCCGCCGCCCGCGAGAACGGGATCCGCAAGTTCAGCGCCGAGGTGCTCCCGGAGAACCGCAAGATGCTCATGGTCTTCTCCGATGCCGGCTACGACGTCAAACGGCACTTCGACGACGGCGTGGTCAGCCTCGAGTTCAACATCGACCCCACCGACAAGTCCCGTGCCGTGATGGAATCCCGCGAGCACCGCGCCGAGGCCCGCAGCATCCAGGAACTGCTCGCCCCGTCGTCCGTGGCCGTGATCGGAGCCAGCCGCAAATGGGGCACCGTGGGCTACCAGCTCCTCGAGCATGTCATCGAAGGCAGGTTCAGCGGCCCGGTCTATGCGATCAACCCGGAGGCCCTGGAACTCGCCGGCATGCTCTCCTTCGCCCGGCTCTCCGACGTGCCCGGCCCGGTCACGCTCGCCATCATCGCGGTCCCGTACGACGAGGTCCCCAAAGTGGTCCAGGAATGCGCCGCCGCCGGAGTCAAGGGGATCGTCGTGGCCACCTCCGGGTACGCGGACGACGGCGAACGCGGCCTGGCCCGCCAGCGCGAACTAGTGCGGCAGGCCCGCGCCAACGGCATGCGCGTGATCGGTCCGGCGTCGCTGGGCATCGTCAACACCAACCCGGCCGTGTCCCTCAACGCCTCGATGGCACCGGCCCTGGCCCGCCGCGGCGGGCTGGGGCTGTTCAGCCAGTCGGCTGCGATCGGCGTCTCCCTCTACGCCGCCTCCAGCCGCCGCCGGGTCGGCATCTCGACCTTCCTCTCCGCCGGCAACCGGGCCGACGTCTCCGGCAACGACATGATGCAGTACTGGGAGGACGACGCCGACACCACGGCGGTGGGCCTGTACCTGGAATCGATCGGCAACCCGCGCAAGTTCTCCCGGCTGGCCCGCCGCCTGGCCCGGACCAAGCCGGTGATTGTGGCCAAGTCCGACGCCATGGGCCTGAACCTGCCGCCGGGGCACGCCGTCCGCACCACCCAGGCGCCCCCGGAAGCACTGGACGCCATGATGCGGCAGGCCGGCGTGATCCGGGTCGAGACTATCGAAGAGCTCATGGACGTCGCCCAGATCGTGTCCAGCCAGCCGCTGCCCAAGGGCGCCGGGATCGCCGTTTTCAGCAACTCGAGCGCCTTGGGCAAGGTGGTCGCGGACAGCGCCGCCCGCCAGGGGCTTGGGGTGGAGCGGATTGTTGCCGACGTGGACCTCGATGCCGGCATGTCCCGGGCGCTGCCGGCGCTGCGGCGGAGCCTGCAGGAAACCCTCACCGCGGACACTGTGCATGCGGCGGTGGTGGCGTTGCTTCCGGCGCGCGGTCTCACGGTCGAAAAGATCGCGGGCGTGCTGGCCGAATGTTCCGCGGCGGCGGGCAAACCGGTGGTTGCTGCCTTTAGCGGAATCCTTGATCCCTCCATTTACGTGGAAGGCATGGTCGGCGCCGAACCGGAGCAACCACACCAGCCCCGGCTGGCTCCACCTGTTCCGTGCTACTCCAACCCGGGTGCGGCGGTGGCGGCCCTGGCCGCCGTCGTGCGTTACGCCCAGTGGCTGGACCGGGATCAGGGCCTGTTCGTGGAACCCGAAGGTTGCCACCCGAAGGCTGCCCGGGCGGACCTGGAGCAGCTGCTGCACAATGTGGGCGGCGAGCAGCTCGTCCGGCTGGACCAGGACACGGCCGCGCGGCTGCTGGGCCACTACGGCATCCGGCTGGTCCCGTCCGTCGGGTTCGAGACGGCGGAGGAGGCCGTGGCAGCGGCCGAGCAGCTCGGCTGGCCCGTGGCGCTGAAAACCACGGATCCGGCGCTGCGGCACCGGCTGGACCTCGGCGGCGTGCGGCTGGACATCCAGGACGCCGATTCATTGCGGGACAACGTGCACCAGATGCGCAAGTCGCTCGAGCGGTACGGCTCCCCGTCCCTCGAAGTGCAGACGATGGTGCCCGTGGGGCAGGCCTGCACCTTCCGTGCCATTGAAGATCCGTTGCTGGGGCCCGTGATCTCCTTCGGCCTGGCCGGCGACGCCGTGAACCTGCTCGATGACTGGGCCCACCGCGTGCCGCCGCTCTCCGGCTCCGACGTCCAGGACTTCATCCGGGCGCCCCGGGCGTCGCGGAAGCTCTTCGGGTACCAGGGCCTCCCCGCCGTAGACGTCACGGCCCTGGAGGATCTCGCCGCCCGCCTCACCAGGCTCAAGGACAACCATCCGGAGATCGCGCTGGTGCACTTCAATCCCGTCCTAGCCGGGCCCGACGGCGCCTCGATCCTTGCCGCCGACGTCAGGATCGCGAACGCCGCCCAGCGGACGGACAGTGCGCGACGGGCGATGCGCAGCTAGGCCCGTTGTTGCGGGTCCGGCCCGGTCAGCCGCCTCAGCCGACGCCCGCGTCCGGGGCCGTGCAGTTAGCAAGTCCCCAGCCGATCTGTGAAAATGGAGACTATGAGCTCCCAGCCTCCAACACCCAAGCCCCTGGCGACCGCCCCCGCACGCCAGACCGCGCACCACCACGGCCTCCATGACCACAGTGCGCAGGGCCAGAGCCTGGAAGGGTCGCTCCAGCAGGCCGGTTTCTATCCCCGGCTCGTGGCTGACGTCGTCGCCGATGCCCTGGATGGCCGCGACTGCGTGGCCCATCTGGTGCATCTTGAGACCCACTTCGACCGCGCCGAGGTCCGCCGCCATATCACTGTCCTGGTGTTGACCGAGGACATGCTGGTCATCACCCACGTCGATGACCAGCAGCTCGATGATGCCGGTGAGCAGACCGTTGCCCAGGTGTCGACCGAGTCCGTCCCCGTCACCCAGATCCGCTCGGTGGTCCTGAGCTACGTCTACGCCCAGCCGCAGGACTACAAGCCCTCCGACCCTGTCCGGGAGCTGACGCTGTCCATCGCGTGGTCCGGCGGCCAGCGCCTCGATATGGGCCCGGCCAGTTGCGGGGACCCGCAGTGCGAGGCCGACCATGGCTACAGCGGCACCATCGCGCAGGAAGACATCGTCCTGCGGATCAGCGCCGAAGCGGACGGTCTGCAGGCCGTGCAGGACGCCAAGCTATTCGCCCGTGCCCTGCGCGCAGTGAACACCGGCTCCGCCGCCCCGGTCCCGCACAACGGGCCCGGCCTGCCGCCCCGCCCGCGGATGGGTGTGTTCGGGAACCGCCTCAGCCGCGGCCACCAGCGCTGACATGGCTGACCTCCGTCAGCCCGCGTCTGCCCAAGATCAGCTTCCAGAGCCGCTGCTAAGTCCCTCGCCAGCCGCCGCCGGTGCTGCCTTGCCCGCCCCGTTGGCCGCCGGCGTCGGTCCGTCCCCGCTCCCGGCCGCTCCGGCGTTTGGGCACCGCTCCATCGCCGAGGTGCTGACCAGCGCGGCGGCGAGCCTGGGTGTCCCGGGATTCGAAAACAAACTGAATCTTCCGCCCGCCAAACGCGTGTGCGTGGTGCTGGCCGACGGACTGGGCCGCAGCCTGTTGAAGCAGAAGATCGCCCACACCCCGTTCCTGCGCACCCTCGTGCAGGCCGGCCAGGGCCAGGTGCCCGTGGCGCTGGACTCGGCCTTCCCGTCCACCACCGCGGCATCCCTCGCCAGCTTTGGCACCGGACTGTCGGCGGGCCAGCACGGCATGGTGGGCTACGACGTCCTGGACCCGGATCAGGACCGGGTAGTGAACATGCTTGGCAACTGGGACGCCGGCGTGGACCCGCGGACGTGGCAGCCGTTCCCCACCGTTTTCGAAAGGGCCGCGGAGCACGTCGATGTCACGACCGTCAGCCTCCCGCAGTTCAGCACCTCGGCTATGACCGAGGCCGCGCTCCGCGGAGGTCGTTTCATCACCGGAACCACATCGCACGCCCGGACCGAAGCGGCCGCCGAGGCCATGGCCGGCGCCGGGCCCTCGCTGATGTACTTCTATGTCAATGAGCTCGACAAGGCCGGGCACCGCCACGGCTGCCAGTCACCGCAGTGGGAGCACCAGCTCGAAGAACTCGATGCCACGGTGCGGCGGCTCCACGCCACGCTGCCGGCCGGCACCACCGTGCTGCTGACGGCGGACCACGGCATGGTGGACGTGCCCGAGTCGCAGCGGATCGACTACTCCGCGGAGCCGGCGCTCCTGGCCGGTGTCCGCCACACCGCCGGGGAGCCGCGGATGGTCCACCTGTACCTCGAGGATGGAAGGGACGACGCCGCCCGCGCCCGCCTGCTGGCAAACTGGCGGTCCCGTTTCGGAGACAGAATATGGGCCTTCACCCGTGAGGAAGCGATCGCGGGCGGGCTGTTCGGTGACGTGCGGGCCGAGGCCGCCTTGCGGATCGGTGACATCATGATCGCGGCCCGGGACTCGCTGGCGCTCTACGATACGCGCAGGGTCCGGCCCACTGCCTTGGAGGTGGTGGGCCAGCACGGGTCCCTGACGAAAGCCGAGCGGGAAGTGCCGCTGCTCTACTTCCAGGCTGATGGCAAGAAAGCGCCGCGCGGCTGACTGGCCGGTTTCCCGGCGGGTCGCAGCCGTTCGTAGGCGTTCCTGGGCGTCATGACTGACGCCCTTATTGGTCGTTGCGGGTTCCGAAGACGATTTCGTCCCAGCTGGGAACGCTGGACCGCTTCGGCTTGGCCGGCTGGCGCTCCGGCTGCTCGGTGCCGGCGTCGTTCCGGGTAGTGCCGTGGGACTCGCGGTGCTGACGCCGGGATGATCCGCCGCCGATCAATTCATCCAGGCCCGGGCTTGCGGTGGGGGCTTTGCCCGCCGGGCGCAGCTGCGAGGCCGCGATGGTGACTTCCCGGGTCTCGGTGCTGACGCCGTCGTGCAGTCTCAGGGCATCGTCCTCCTCCGGGAGGCGCGG
The DNA here is from genome assembly GCF_056401435.1 of Arthrobacter sp. P4_F10. Lineage (NCBI taxonomy): Bacteria > Bacillati > Actinomycetota > Actinomycetes > Micrococcales > Micrococcaceae > Arthrobacter > Arthrobacter sp. P4_F10. The sequence continues at coordinate 69,660 of NZ_JBFUJJ010000017.1, read as the reverse complement.
AGCGAGGCTCAGGCGGGAAAGCATTGACGGCCTTCCATCGCGGCGCCGGGCGAAGGCATCGGTTTCCGACGGGGCTGCGGCCTCCAGGGCCGGAACCTCTGGCTGCCCGGGTTGGATGAGGGCAGCGTCAGCTTCGGCAGGGTCGGGTTCGTCGGCCGCAGCGGCTTCGGAGATGGACTGCGGTTCCGTCGCCTGTGGAACCTCGGGCGCCTCGGGCACCTCTGCCGGACGGGGGTGGGCCGCGGGAACGCCAGTGGTCAGGAGCGTGGCCAAGGCGTCATCCGCGTCCTCGTCCACCCCGATCCGCTGGCCGCGGCGGGAACGCAGCATGTCCAGCAGCCCGTCGGCGTCCTGTTCCTGGTGGATCCTGTCCTGCTGAAGAAGCATCTGGTGAATAATGCTGTGCTGGCCGGTCGCTGTGCGGGCTGCGGCCTCGGCATCGGTTTCAAAGTCAAAGGGCCGGTCGGAGACGGCCGTGAGGCGCCGGGCCGGCACGGGACCCTCGAGCGGCTCGAGTTCGCTCAGTTGCTGGGCCCAGCGGTTAGCGTTTTGCAGGGACTTCCGGGCGGGGTGGAAGGTCCACATGGCCGGCGGCTCCTCGCCGATCCCGGCCGGACCGCCGGGCTTGGGCTCGAAGCGGGCCACCACGTTCCAGCTGCCGTCGGGACGTCGCCAGGAATCCCACTCCAGCGTTGAGGGTTCGACGCCGTAAGCCCTGAGGCGGTGCTCGACCATGTCGCTGAGCGACGCCGGGTTTTCACCGAACACGGAGCGGTAGACGTCGTGGCCCGGGGCGGGGGAGGCAACCTCCACCTTGCGGGCCTGCTGGGCGATGTACTCGCGTTCGGCCAGGACTGGGCCCTCATAGCGCTGGACTTTCTCCAGCGGAATTCCGGACAGCTCCGCCACCTCGGCGGCGGTGGCTCCGTTGCGAATCCTGGTCTGGATGTCGCGCGGAGACATGGCAATAGGGGCTGCGGCCGCGCTGGACGCGGACTTCGCCGACATCCGGCTGGCTGCCACCCTAAGTGCTTCATCGATCGGCAGCTGGAACATCTCGCCGCCGGTGCCACTCAACAGGAGATGCTCTCCGTCGTCGTGGACGCCTACAAGCCGTAGATCCTGCATACAAATCCTCCACCCTGGCATTGCTAACAATCGAAACTCTGCCACCAGCGGGACACATTTCGGGTTAGGACGGCAGGCGCGCCGTGATTTTCCGCGACTTTCCGCGTCTTTCCGCCGGTTTTGGCCGGTGTGCGGAAGAGATCGTGGGAAGGGGACCGGCGGGCTCTGGCATTCGGGAGGCGCTTAAGCAAAAATGACCGACACCGGGCACAAAAACCGCATGTCCGGCGTTGACATCGGTGAACCGCTCCCGGAGCCCAGGGTTACCATCCCGACGGGCCAACCTGGAGCGGCGAATCAATCGAACGAATGCGGAGTGTGAGCAACAAATAATGGCGACTGATTACGATGCGCCGCGTAAGACCGAAGAAGACCTCAGCGAGGATTCGATTGAGGCTCTGAAGGCGCGGCGTACGGAGAAGCCTTCCGCAGTGGTGGATGAAGATGAGTCCGACCTCGCCGAAGGCTACGAACTTCCCGGCGCTGACCTGTCCGGGGAGGAACTGCTGGTCCGGGTCATGCCCGCCCAGGCAGACGAATTCACCTGTGCCTCCTGCTTCCTCGTCCGCCACCGTTCGCAGATTGCCCGCGAAAAGGACGGCCTTAAGTACTGCAGGGATTGCGAGGGCTAGGCAGGCGGCAGCCCTGATCAGGAACCCGGATCTCAAAACCCTGTGCCCGGCGGGTAGGAGGCGGAGAGGAACTAGGAGTTGAGCGCGGCGATAAGTTGCTCCGGGTGGCGGGTGGACGTGAGCCAGTACGGGGTGCGATCCGAGGGGTCCTCGATCTCGATCCGGACCACCGGATCCACCCATCCGCGGATACACAAGAACGCCAGCCCATTGAGCCGCGTGCCCCGTTCCGCCGTCGCTTCCTTGCCCCGGAACGCCGTGGCCTTGCCCAGGAACCCGCGTTCAATCGACGCCCGGCCCACCTTCAGAGTGGTCCTGGTGACAGTGATTGACGGCGTGGACAGCACTAGCAGCACGGAAATGACGACGAAGAGCACGATCGCCGCGGTAATGCCGGCCCAGATGCTGATGGGTGCCAGCATGAGGATCCCGGCGCTGGAGAACCCTGCCGACACCAGCCAGATCCAGAAGTTCGGCCAGAGCTTCTCGGCGTAAAGGACAGTGGAGTCGCTCGGGGCGTTCTTTGGTGCAGGCGCAGCTGCGCTGGATTCGGGCATAAGCACAGCTTTTCATCTTTCCCGGGGTATTTCATCTCGGTCCCACGGCCGGCTCCAACGCCGCATCGAGCCCGCTCCAATCCCGTGGGCGGCGTGCGCGGGCAGGCCAGCGGCGGCTAGGACGATGATCCCTACGGGAGTTAGAGTGAGGGACTGTGACTGAAGAAAACACCGCCGTCGCCAGTGCCGCATTGACGGCCAGCGACGCAGCCTACGGAACGCCCACCTTGACGGTACAGCTGAAAATGCTCGACGACGGGCTTGAGCCGCCGTCGTATGCACACCCGGGCGACGCCGGCGCCGACCTTCGCGCCCGCGAGGACGTCGTCCTCGCACCGGGGGAGCGCCGCCTCGTTCCCACAGGCGTCTCGATTGCGCTCCCGGATGGCTTCGTTGCGCTGATCCACCCCCGGTCCGGCCTCGCCACCAAGCACGGACTGACAGTTGTGAACGCCCCTGGCACGGTAGACGCCGGCTACCGCGGAGAAATCGCGGTGACACTGCTCAATACGGACCGGGACGAGGCGATCGAGCTCCGTCGCGGCGATAGAATTGCACAGATGGTCATTCAGCGTGTGGAGTACGCCAGATTCCTCCCGGTCGAGGAGCTCGACGGCTCGGTTCGCGGCGGGGGCGGCTTCGGCTCGACCGGCGGTTTCGGCGGACCGGCCTGAGCGCAGGCCCGGCCTGGCCACGGGAGCCGTTCAGGGTTTGCCGTGCCACACAGGCGTTAAAGCAATACAGGCACTAAAGCAACACAGGCACTGAAGCAATGTGACACGGAAGCAAGACAGGCGCTGAGGCAAGATCAGCGGTGCAGAAAAAATGAGCAGGCGGCCGCAGGGTAGCGGGGCGGCCACGCGGACAGGCGCCAGGACGGCGCCGGGCGGCGGCACAGGATCACAACTGAAGGAGACACCCCATGGTTTTTGGGCGCGGCAGGAAAGCCAAGCAGGAGCAACCGACAGAGCCGGGCGAGGCCACGGAAGCTGCTATTGACGCCGCCGCGACGCCGGCCGGGAACGCAGCCAAAACCGCCGGCCGGGCCGCGACCGGTCCCTTCGACGTCTCGGAAATCGACGACCAGGACGGGTACGTGGACCTCGGTGCGCTGCTGATCGCACCCCGTGAGGGACTCCAGCTCCGCCTGGAAGTTGAAGAGGCGAGCCAGCGCGTCGTCGCCGTCACCATGGACCTGGAGGGCTCGAGCCTGCAGCTGCAGGCCTTCGCAGCCCCCCGCTCCGAGGGCCTGTGGGACGAAATCCGTGAGCAGATCGGCCAGTCGGTCGGCAGCCAGGGCGGCCAGGTCGAGGAGGTTGAGGGCAGCTTCGGCACCGAACTCGTGGCCAAGCTTCCCGCCGGCGGCGCGGACGGCAGCCAGGGATACCGCGTGGCCCGCTTCATCGGCGTCGACGGCCCGCGCTGGTTCCTCCGCGGCGTCTTCGGCGGCGAGGCAGCCCTGGACCGCGACGCCGCGGCCGGGCTGGAAGGGCTGTTCCGGCAGATCGTCGTGGTCCGCGGCGAGAACCCCATGCCGCCGCGCGATTTGCTCCAGCTGCGCCTGCCCAAGGACACCGCGGCCGCCCCGTCGCCGCAGGCGGCCCCCGAATTCGAACAGCCCGAACGCGGACCGGAGATAACCCAGATTGGCTGATGCCGCCGGCAGGAAAGCCGCCGCCGCTGTGTCGGTCCGGGACCTGCCGGACCGCGGGCGGGTGCTGTGCCATGGCTTCATCGAGTCCGTCACGTACATGCCCGCCAACCAGGTGGCATCCTTCATCGCGATCCTGATCGATCACGATACGCCCGCCCCCGTCACCCGCTTCCCGGGCCTGAGTGCCAAAGCCGGAGCCGGCGCCGGAACGGCCAGCAGCCTGCCCGCCAACGGGGTGTCCACCCACCGGGTGCGTCCCAGCGCGCAGCGCCAGCGGCCCGCCGGGCCCAAGGAACGGCTGCGCGTCGTGTGGCTGGGCCGGCGCCGGATCCCCGGCGTCGACGCCGGAACAGAGCTCCGGCTCGAGGGCATGGTCACCATGCGCGACGGGCTGCCCACGATCTTCAATCCCCGCTACGAAATACTCTCCCGCCAGGAGGAGCAATGACCTTGCCAGAACGCCCCGAGCGGGCCTCCCAGCGGGAAGACATGGACACCGGCCGGCAGGAGCCGGGGGAAGCCGGGGGCGGCAACCGGGACATTTCCGAGCCCGCCGCAGCCCAGCCCACCGCAGCCCAGCCCACCGCAGCCCAGCCAAGCGTCGCCCAACTTGCCGAGGACTACGCGGCCAAGGCCGGCCTGCACCGGTCGAGCAACGGCAACATCGATGTGCTCAAGAGCGCCGGCGGCATCCAGGGCATCGCCGAGAGCATCCTGCCGGGCCTCGTCTTCCTGATTGCCTTCACCATCGACAGGGAAAACCTGACACTGGCTGTCATCGCTTCCCTGGCGGTGGCCGCCGCCTTTACCGTGGCACGGCTTCTCCAGCGCAAACCGCTGACGCAGGCGCTGGCGGGTTTCATCGGCGTCGGACTCTCCGCATGGCTGGCCACCTCGACCGGCAAGGCAGAGAACTTCTACGTTTTGGGGTTCTTCACCAACATCGGCTACATCCTGGCCATGTCCATCTCCGTGTTCGTACGCTGGCCGATCGCCGGCTTGCTCTTCGGCTTCATCCGCAACGAGGGCCTGGAATGGCGCAAGGACCCGAAACGGGTCAGGGCCTACAGCATCGGCACCTGGGTGATAGTTTCCGTGCTGGTCCTGCGGCTCGTGGTGCAGGTGCCGCTGTACTTCATGGGGGAGCAGGGCTTCGCCGCCCTCGCCACCACCCGGCTCCTTATGGGCGCCCCGCTCTACATCCTCGGCATCTGGATTGCCTGGCTGCTCACCCGGCCGGCCCCGGTGCCCGCCGGAGCCAAAGAGCCCAACTGACCTGATGCGCTATCAGTTATGGCCGTTTCCCAGCCTTGGGAACGGCCATAACTGATATCGCAACTATTGAGAGCGGAACCGCCCTAGCCGTCGAACCCGTCGTCCGCGGCCGGCTGGGTGCCGTGGCGGTGCTGGTCCGAGGTCACCGGGTGCTGGTCCTCAAGCGGGGATTCGGGTGCCAGCAGGGCGCGGAGTTCGTCCTCGGCCGCGATCGTGGTGACAAAGAACAGTTCGTCGCCGCCGTCGATCACGTCGTCGCGGCTCGGCGTGATGGGCGCCTGGTCCCGCAGGATCGCCACGAGAGTGGAGTCCTCGGGCCACTGGACATCGCCCACGGTCAGCCCGATCACATGGGAGTCGTGCGGGACAGTGAACTCCACGAGCGAGGACACTCCGGTCTGGAGCGTCAGCAGCCGGACGAGGTCACCGATCTCCACCGCCTCCTCCACCAGGGCGGTCATGAGCTGCGGGGTGTTGACCGCGACGTCGACGCCCCAGGAGTCATCGAACATCCAGTCGTTCTTGGGGTTGTTGACCCGGCCGACGGTGCGCCCGACGCCGAATTCTGTCTTGGCCAGCAGCGAGACGACGAGGTTGACCTTGTCGTCACCGGTGGCGGAGACCACGACGTCGGCGTCCTCGAGTTTGGCGTCCTGCAGGGTGCTCAGCTCACAGGCATCACCGACCAGCCAGTGCGCGCCGCGCAGCCCGCTGCGGCCGATGACCTCCGGCTTCTCGTCGATCAGCAGGATTTCGTGCTTGTGGGCCAACAGCTCGCGGGCAATCGAGGAACCGACGCTTCCGGCACCGACGATGACGACTTTCACTCAGGACTCCTTGGCGGGGGATTTGGCGAGAATATGGCCGATCTCGGAGCTCCGGTCCACGTTCAGCATGGCGTGGACGGTGTCGCCGTCCTGATATGACGTGCTGGCAGCGGGCAGCATGCCCTCACCGAACCGGGTCAGATACGCGATCCGGATGCCGGCCGCCTTCTCGATCGAGGAGATCGGGTGCCCGATCCAGTCGGGGTTAAGGTCAACCTCGGCGAGGACCAGCCGGCCCGAGGGCTCCCGGTAGTCGCCGGCGATGTGCTGTTCGGGCAGGATGCGGCGCAGTACCTGGTCGGCGCTCCAGCGGACCGCGGCGACCGTGGGAATGCCGAGGCGCTGGTAGATTTCGGCGCGGCCCGGATCGTAGATCCTGGCCACCACATGAGGAACGTGGAAGGTCTCCCGTGCCACCCGGGTGGCGAGGATGTTGGAGTTGTCGCCGCTGGAAACGGCGGCGAAGGCATAGGCTTCCTCGACGCCGGCCCGCTTCATCGTCTCGCGGTCAAACCCGACCCCGGTGACCTTCCGTCCGGAAAACCCTGTGCGGAGCCGCCGGAAGGCGCGGTCATCCTGGTCGATGATGGCCACCGAATGGCCGGCGTCCTCGAGCGTGTGTGCCAGGGTTGACCCGACACGGCCACAACCCATGATCACGAAGTGCGCCACATGGGCCTCCTCTTGGTTCTGCGTCTGATACTGCGTAAAACTCTACCGGCCACGCGGCGCCGGGAGGCCACGGCCACGGGGCGCCGGGCGACGACCTTGCGGACGCCAACTTCGCCGTCATGACATCGCGTCCGAATCAGACTAGTTTTGTGTGGTGCTGACAATTTTCAATGCCGTGAAGCGGGTGCTGGTAGGCAAGCCCTTCCGGAACGACCGTCTGGCCCACACCCTCTTGCCGAAGCGGATCGCGCTGCCCATTTTCGCCTCGGACGCTTTGTCCTCCGTGGCCTATGCGCCCGATGAAATCCTCCTGACCCTGGCCCTGGCCGGCGTGAGCGCAGTGGCCCTCTCGCCGTGGGTAGGTCTCGCCGTCATGGTGGTGCTCCTGACCGTCGTGGCCTCCTACCGCCAGAACGTCCACGCCTACCCCTCCGGCGGCGGTGACTACGAGATCGCCAACGTCAACCTCGGCAAGTATGCAGGCCTGACCGTGGCCTCGGCGCTGCTGGTTGACTACGTGCTGACCGTGGCCGTGTCCATGTCCTCGGCCGCGACGTACCTGACCACCGCCGTGCCCTCGCTGCACGGACAGCAGGCGGCGATTGCCACGATCGGCGTCATCATCCTGGCCCTCGTGAACCTGCGCGGCATCAAGGAAGCCGGCAGCGTTTTCGCCGTACCGACCTACATCTTCATGGCCTCCATCCTCGGCATGACCGCCGTCGGGGTTTTCCAGTCGGTAACCGGCCAGCTGGGGCAGGCGCCGTCGGCGGCGTTCGAGATCGTGCCGGAGCCGGGCTTCGACGAAGGACTCGTCGGGCTCGCCGGCGCCTTCCTGCTGCTGCGGGCCTTCTCCTCCGGCGCCGCGGCCCTGACCGGTGTCGAGGCCATCAGCAACGGTGTGCCCAACTTCCAGAAGCCCAAGAGCAAGAACGCAGCCACCACGCTGCTGCTGCTCGGCGTGATTGCCTCCGCCATGCTCGCCGGCATCATCTACCTGGCCAACGCCACCAATGTGCACATCGTGCTGGATCCGGCAACGGAATTCCTCCTGGACGGCAAACCGTTGGAGGAGGGGTACATCCAGAATCCGGCCATCAGCCAGATCGCGCAGACCGTCTTCGGCCCAGGCTCCATCCCGTTCTACATCGTGGTGGCCGCCACCGGCGTCATCCTGGTGTTCGCCTCCAACACGGCGTTCAACGGTTTCCCGGTGCTCGGCTCCATCCTGGCCCAGGACGGCTACCTGCCGCGCCAGCTGCGCACCCGTGGCGACAGGCTGGCCTTCAGCAACGGCGTCCTGGCACTGGCGGCAGGCGCCATCGTCCTGATCCTCGCCTTCAACGCCGACGTCACAAAGCTCATCCAGCTCTACATCGTGGGCGTCTTCATCTCCTTCACGATGAGCCAGCTGGGCATGATCCGGCACTGGGGCCGGGAACTGAAACTGTCCAAGGACCCCGCCGTGCGGCGGCGCATCATCAAGTCCCGGACCATAAATACGGTGGGCTTTTGCATGACCGCCCTGGTCCTGGTGATCGTCCTGATCACCAAGTTCACACAGGGGGCCTGGATCGCGCTGCTGGCCATGTTCGTGCTGTTCCTGATCATGTGGAGCATCCGGGCGCACTATGACAACGTGGCCAAGGAACTCGCCGTCGACGAGGACTCCTCGCCGCGCGCGCTGCCCACCCGGGTGCACGCCGTGTTGCTCGTCTCGCACGTGCGCAAGCCGGTCCTGCGCGCCCTGGCCTATGCCCGGGCCTCCCGCCCGTCGCGGCTGGACGCCATTACCGTGGACATCAGTTCCGAGGAGACCGAGGCGACTGTCGCGGACTGGGAGAAGCTCGAAATCCCGGTGCCCCTGACCGTGCTTGCCAGCCCCTTCCGCGAAACGGTGACTCCGATCATGGAGTACATCAAGAACATGCGCCGGGATTCGCCGCGCGACCTGATCGTGGTCTACATCCCGGAGTACGTCGTGGGCAAATGGTGGGAGCAGCTGGTCCACAACCAGACCGCGCTGCGCATCAAGACCCGGCTGCACTTCGAGCCCGGCGTCATGGTGTGTAGCGTGCCATGGCAGTTGAAATCGTCCGAAGAAGCCAAGAAACTGCAGGATATCCAATGACCCCCGACACCCGGACGCACGCCCACACCGATCTCGTCGTCGACGTCGGACCCGTCGCCCACGGCGGGCACTGCGTTGCCCGGCACGAGGGACGCGTCGTGTTCGTCCGGCACGGCATTCCCGGCGAGAGGGTCAGGGTCAGGCTCACCGACGACGGCCCCGCCGCCAAGTTCTGGCGCGCCGATGTGGTGGAGGTCCTGGAGCCCTCGCCGGACCGGGTGCCCCACTTCTGGGACCTCGCCGATTCCGCGCGCTCCTGGTCGCACCGGCATCCGCCCGTCGGCGGCGCCGAACTTGGGCACATTTCGCTGGCCCGCCAGCGCAGCCTCAAGGCCGACGTCCTGGCCGAACAGCTCAAGCGGCTGGCCGGCGTCGACCTTTCGCCCGCAGGGCAGATCACAGTCGAAGCCGTCGGCACGGCGGCCGGCGACGGCGGGGCCGGCGGCGCAACTGACGGCGCTGCTGGCGCCGCCGTGTCCGGCCTGGGCTGGCGGACGCGTGCCGGCTTTGCCGTGACGCCGGCGGGCAAGCTCGGCATGCACGCCCACCGCTCCGATGCCATCCTGCCCGTGCGCGAAATGCCGCTGGCCGTGGCGGGCATCAACGCCCTCCGGCTCTGGGAAATCGACCTGCAGGGCATCGAACGGGTCGAGGTCGCCGCCCCGGCGAACGGCTCCCGGCCGCTGGTGCTGCTGGTGCCCGCCCCGGGAACCCGGTCCAAGCGGCTCGGCGGCATCCTGGCCCAGCTGCCCGACGACGTCTCGGTGGCCAGCCTGGACCCGGCCACCGGCGAGGTGCTGCAGCTGCGCGGCCGTACCTATGTCCAGGAGTCTGCGGCGGGCCACGACTACCGGGTTACCGGCGACGGTTTCTGGCAGATCCACCGGGACGGCCCGGAGACGCTCGTCGGAGCCGTTACCGGCTTCCTGCACGACGGCGGCTACCTCGAGCCGGGCTCGGTGGTGGCGGACCTGTACGCCGGTGCCGGGCTGTTCACGGCACCGCTGGCCGATGCCGTGGGCGTGACCGGATCCGTGCTCTCGGTCGAGGGGGCACCCGGAACCAGCCGTGATGCACGCAAGAACCTGCACGACGCAGCCCAGGTGGAGATCGTCCAGGGCCGCGTGGAACGGGTGCTGCGGCAGAAACCGCGCAACTTCGACGCACTGATCCTGGACCCGCCGCGTGCCGGCGCCGGCAAAGCGGTAGTCAAGCAGCTGATCGATGCCGGTCCCCGGGCCATCGCGTATGTCTCCTGCGATCCGGCCTCGTTCGCCCGCGACCTCGGCTACTTCCGGCAGGGCGGCTGGGGGATGGCCGGGCTGCGTGCCTTCGACCTGTACCCGCACACCCATCACATGGAGACTGTGGCGTTACTGACTCCCCAACCGTGATGCCACTAGGATGGGCGTAGTAGTCCGTCGTCGCGCTCCATCACCACAGCTGTTAAATCACCACAGCTGTTAATGACTTGGCGTTAATCGGCCGTTCCCTGCGTTTCTTACCTGCATTGCGTACCACGATGTACTGATGCCTGTATTAGTTAGGCCGACCTAACTAGCAAGGGTCCTGCGGCGCGACAAAGATGAAACTGTTGCGAGAGGAGTCCTGCGATGAGCATTGTGGACAGCTTCGGTTCAAAAGGCAAACTTAATGTAGCCGGAACCGAATACGAAATTTTCCGGTTGAACTCCGTCGAAGGTGCAGAAAACCTTCCGTTCAGCCTCAAGGTATTGCTTGAAAACCTGTTGAGGACCGAGGACGGTGCCAACATTACGGCCGACCACGTCCGTGCGCTGGCAGGCTGGGATCCCAGCGCCGAGCCCGACACCGAGATCCAGTTCACGCCGGCGCGTGTGATCATGCAGGACTTCACCGGCGTGCCCTGCGTCGTTGACCTCGCCACCATGCGTGAGGCCGTCAAGGAGCTCGGCGGAGACCCGAAGCGGGTCAACCCGCTGGCACCGGCCGAAATGGTCATTGACCACTCGGTCCAGATTGACGCCTTCGGCAACTCCGGCGCACTGGAGCGCAACATGGAGATCGAATACCAGCGCAACGGTGAGCGTTACCAGTTCCTGCGCTGGGGCCAGACGGCATTCGATGACTTCAAGGTCGTCCCGCCGGGCACCGGCATCGTGCACCAGGTCAACATCGAGTACCTGGCCCGCACCGTCATGACCCGCGAAGTTGACGGCGTTGTCCGCGCCTACCCGGATACCTGCGTCGGCACCGACTCGCACACCACCATGGTCAACGGCCTGGGCGTGCTGGGCTGGGGTGTTGGCGGCATCGAGGCCGAGGCTGCCATGCTCGGCCAGCCCGTCTCCATGCTCATCCCGCGCGTCGTGGGCTTCAAGCTCACCGGCTCCATCCCGGCCGGCGCCACCGCCACCGACGTCGTCCTGACCATCACCGAGCAGCTGCGCAAGCACGGTGTGGTCGGCAAGTTCGTCGAGTTCTACGGTGAAGGCGTCGCGGCTGTGCCGCTGGCCAACCGTGCAACGATCGGCAACATGAGCCCGGAGTTCGGCTCCACGGCCGCGATGTTCCCGATCGACGACGTCACCCTTGACTACCTGCGCCTCACCGGCCGGTCCGAGGAGAACGTCGCCCTGGTGGAGTCCTACGCGAAGGAACAGGGCCTCTGGCACGATCCCTCCCGCGAGATCAAGTTCTCCGAGTACCTCGAGCTGGACCTGTCCACGGTTGTTCCGTCGATCTCCGGCCCGAAGCGCCCGCAGGACCGCATCATCCTCACCGAGTCCAAGGCCCAGTTCCGCGAGGACCTGCGCAACTACGTAAAGGAAGACCTGGCCGGCGGAAGCCTGGACGAAGCGATCGACGAAAGCTTCCCGGCTTCGGACTCGCCCGCGTTCACCGCCTCAGCCTCGCACCTGAGTGACGTGGCCCCGCACGGGCATGGCCCGAAGTCCGACGGCCGCCCGTCCAACACGGTCAGCGTCAAGACCGCGGACGGACGCGAATTCGAGCTGGACCACGGCGCAGTGTCGATCGCCTCGATCACCTCCTGCACCAACACGTCCAACCCGTCCGTGATGCTGGCCGCCGCACTGCTGGCCCGCAACGCTGTCGACAAGGGCCTGACGTCCAAGCCGTGGGTCAAGACCTCGGTGGCCCCGGGTTCCAAGGTGGTCACCGACTACTACAACAAGTCGGGCCTGACCCCGTACCTGGAGAAGCTCGGCTTCTACATCGTGGGCTACGGCTGCGCCACCTGCATCGGTAACTCCGGTCCGCTCGACGCCGAGATCTCCGAGGCCATCCAGGCCAACGACCTCTCCGTCACGGCCGTGCTGTCGGGTAACCGTAACTTTGAAGGCCGGATCAACCCGGACGTGAAGATGAACTACCTGGCCTCCCCGCCGCTGGTCATCGCCTACGCCCTGGCCGGCTCCATGGACTTCGACTTCGACAACGACGCCCTGGGCCAGGACGAGGCCGGCAACGACGTCTTCCTGAAGGACATCTGGCCGAACCCGGTCGAGGTCCAGCAGGTCATCGATTCCTCGATCGACAAGGAAATGTTCGCCCGCGGCTACGAAGGCGTCTTTGAGGGCGACGACCGCTGGAAGGCGCTCGACACCCCCGCCGGCGACACCTTCGCCTGGGACGAGAAGTCCACGTACGTCCGCAAGCCCCCGTACTTCGAGGGCATGAAGGCCCAGCCGGAGCCGGTCCAGGACATCACCGGTGCGCGCGTGCTGCTTAAGCTCGGCGACTCCGTCACCACGGACCACATCTCCCCGGCCGGTTCCTTCAAGTCCGACACCCCGGCCGGGCAGTACCTGCTGGCCAACGGTGTGGAGCGCAAGGACTTCAACTCCTACGGCTCACGCCGTGGCAACCACGAGGTCATGATCCGCGGCACGTTCGCGAACATCCGCATCAAGAACCAGCTCCTGGACGGCGTGGAGGGCGGCTTCACCCGCGACTTCAGCCAGGCCGACGGCCCGCAGGCCTACGTCTACGACGCCGCGCAGAACTACCAGGCTGCCGGCACCGCGCTGGTGGTCCTGGCAGGCAAGGAGTACGGCTCCGGTTCGTCCCGCGACTGGGCCGCCAAGGGCACCGCCCTTCTGGGCGTCAAGGCTGTTGTGGCCGAGAGCTATGAGCGTATCCACCGCTCCAACCTGATCGGCATGGGTGTCCTGCCGCTGCAGTACCCGGCCGGCCAGAATGCTGCCAGCCTGGGCCTGACCGGCACGGAAACCTACGCAGTTGAGGGCGTCACCGCCCTGAACGAAGGCACTACGCCGAAGACCCTCAAGGTCACAGCCACGGCCGAGGACGGCACCGTCACGTCCTTCGACGCTGTGCTGCGCATCGACACCCCGGGCGAGGCGGACTACTACCGCAACGGTGGCATCCTGCAGTACGTCCTGCGCCAGATCTCCGCGCACTAGGCGGAGCTGCCGGCCAGTTTCGGTAACGCACGCAACGGCCCCGGCCGGTCASTGACCGGCCGGGGCCTTTGCGTTCCCGGTTCTGGACCGGTCTGGACCGGTTTTGGACAGGTTCCGGGACGGTGCGGGGGACCGGTGCAGGCTCCGGCGCGGCGGCTCGCCCGGAGGCGTTAGAGTTAAAAGGTATGTCTACCACCCGAAGGAGGGGCCGTTGGGAATCTTGGACACCATCCGGAATCCGCAGGACCTGAGTAAGTTGTCCGGGGCGCAGCTGGATCAACTGGCAGCCGAGGTCAGGGATTTCCTGATCGGCAACGTCTCCCAGACGGGAGGGCACCTGGGCCCCAACCTCGGCGTCGTCGAGCTCACCATCGCGGTGCACCGGATCTTCGATTCCCCCCGCGACAGCATCGTCTTCGACACAGGGCACCAGTCCTACGTGCACAAGCTCCTCACCGGACGGCAGGATTTCAGCACGCTCCGCCAGCAGGGCGGCCTGTCCGGCTACCCCGACCGCGGCGAATCCGAGCACGACATCGTCGAAAGCTCGCACGCGTCCTCGTCGCTGTCCTGGGCCGACGGCATCTCCCGCGCCCGGCAGCTGACCGGCGACGGCGACCGCTTCGTCGTCGCGGTGGTGGGCGACGGCGCCCTGACCGGCGGTATGGCCTGGGAGGCCATCAACAACATTGCGGCGGACAAGAAACGCCGCGTCGTGATTGTGGTCAACGACAACGGCCGTTCCTACGCCGCGACAGTCGGCGGGTTCGCCGACTACCTCGCGTCCCTGCGCCCCACCATCGATTCCCTCCGCGCCGCCCCCTCCTACGAAGGCACCCTCGAGTGGTGGAAGCGCAAACTGCAGAACGGCGGCCCCGCGGGCCAGTTCACCTACAAGAGCCTGCACGCCATGAAGAAGGGCCTCAAGGACTGGTGGGCCCCGCAGGGCATGTTCGAGGACCTTGGCATGAAGTACATCGGTCCCGTCGACGGCCATGACCTCCAGGCCATGGAAAACGCACTCTCCACAGCCAGGAACTACGCCGGCCCCGTGATCGTGCACGCCATGACGGAAAAGGGCCACGGCTACGCCCCGGCCCGCGCCCATGAAGCTGACCAGTTCCATGCCGTGGGCATTATTGATCCGGAGACCGGCGCACCCACCGAGGCCGGCGGCGCCAAATCCTGGACCGCCGTGTTCGCCGACGAGATCGCCGACATCGCCGACGAGCGCCAGGACATCGTCGGGATCACCGGCGCCATGCTGATTCCGGTCGGGCTGCACAAGTTCGCCGCCCGGCACCCGGAGCGTGTGTTCGACGTCGGCATCGCCGAGCAGCACGCCCTCACCTCGGCTGCCGGCATGGCGTTCGGGGGACTGCACCCGGTGGTCGCGGTCTACGCGACCTTCCTGAACCGTGCGTTCGACCAGTTGCTGATGGATGTGGCCCTGCATAAAGCCGGCGTCACGATCGTGCTGGACCGGGCCGGCGTCACCGGACCAGACGGCGCGAGCCACCATGGCATGTGGGACATGGCCATGGTCCAGATCGTCCCCGGGCTGCACCTCGCGGCACCGCGCGACGCCACCCGGCTGCGGGAGGAACTGCGCGAGGCCGTGGCCATCGAAGACGCCCCGAGCGTGATCCGCTATTCCAAGGGCAGCGTCGGTGCCGAAATCGAGGCGGTCGAACGCCTGGACGACGGCGTGGACGTGCTGGCACGCCGTCCCGCGGGCTCCAGCGAGAACGACGTCCTGATCGTCAGCGTGGGCGCCATGTCTGAACTCGCGCTGGACGTCTCCAACCGGCTCGGTGCCCAAGGCATCAGTTCCACGGTGGTGGATCCGCGCTGGGTCCTCCCGGTCCGGCGTTCCATCATCGATCTCGCCGCACGCCACCGCTTGGTCATCTGCATCGAGGATGGTGTGCGGGCCGGCGGCGTCGGCTCCCGGATCCGCCAGGAGATGCGTGCCGCGGGCGTGGACACCGCCCTCAACGAGGTCGGCCTCCCGGTGGAGTTCCTCGATCACGGCACCCGCAACCAGGTGCTCGAACGCGTCGGGCTGACCGCCCAGAAGATCACGCACGACGTCGTCGCCCAGGTCCTGGGCACAAAGGTGCCGTTTGCGCGCCCCTTGCCCGGCCAGGAACACCCCAGCACCGGCAGCCTGCCGACGCTGTAGCCAGCACATCTGTTGAGCATTACCCCGTGCGGCGCCATCCTTGGCGGCGGGACGGCCCAGGAAGGAACTGGCATATGAGTGGAATTATCCGGGTTTACAGGCGCGACGAAGAGGGCGCCCTGCAGTTTAGGGAAGCCTGGTTTGACGAGGACTACAGCCAGTTCGTGATGAACCACGGCGTCGTTGGACACCAGAGCACCACCGACGAGACCGACGTCGAAAATGCCGAAGCCGCCGAGCGCCTCATGGACGCCTTCGCGGTGCAGTGCGCCGAGGACGGGTACGCCGAAATCCCCGAGGAGGAACAGTTCTGGGTGGTGGCCCAGTATGCGCTGAAGACCAAGGACGGAACCAGCCGCGACCGCTACCTCGAGGAAAAAGCCAAGGACGCCCTGATCAGCCACCTGGCCTGGCGTGGCCTGGGGATTGTGGACCGCAGCGAGTTTTCCGACTCCAGGCTCAATATCTTCTGCCTCACCCCGGACGTCAACAAGACGGTCAGCGCCATCAAGGTCTGCATCCGCGGCGAGGACCTGGACTTTACCAAGCTGAGCATTGGCGCCGCGCCGTTTGGCGAGGACACTTATAAGCTCAAGCACTCACCGAAACCGGCCAACAGCTTCACGCTCTAGGCCACACCGGTAAGGAGCCGGGCACGGCTCACATCAGTTTGGGGGCAACCGACTGGAAGGCAACGCAGTGACGCGAAAATCCTCTCGACCAGGCAGCACTCCACTCCCCGCAGGACTGGCGGCGCCCGCGCGCAAGTCGCTTGCACACGCGGGGGTCGAAACCCTCGAAAACCTCGTGCAGCTTGGCCAGCGCCGGCTTGCGGGGATGCCTGGTGTCTGCCCGCGCACGGTCGCGCAGCTCCAGGATGCCATGGACGAGCACGGGCTGGAATTGCCCGCAGGGTAGTGCTGCCGCGGCCTTGGCCGGCACGCCCGCCCGGGCGATATAGGCTAAATCCATGACTGAATACCGCCGCGTAGGAAATTCCGGACTGTCCGTCTCGGTCGTGGGACTTGGCTGCAACAACCTGGGCCGCCCCGGAACCGTGACCGAATCGCAGGAAGGCACGGACGCCGTCGTCCATGCGGCCCTCGACGCCGGGATCACTTTCTTTGACGTCGCGGACACCTACGGCCGGGAGCCGGGCCTCAGCGAGACGATGCTCGGCAGGGCCCTCGGCGCCCGCCGGGATGACGCCGTCATCGGCACCAAGTTCGGCATGGACATGCGCGGCGCCAACGGCGAGGACTTCGGTGCGCGCGGATCCCGCCGCTATATCATCAAGGCTGCGGAAGCCTCGCTGCGCCGGCTCGGCACGGACTGGATCGACCTCTACCAGTTCCACACCCCGGACCCGCTCACGCCCATCGATGAGACGCTCTCGGCCCTCGAAGACCTCGTCACCAGCGGCAAAGTCCGCTACATCGGCCACTCCAACCGGGCCGGCTGGCAGATCGCTGAGGCCGAGTACGTGGCCCGCGCCCGCGGGGGAGCCCGCTTCATCTCCAGCCAGAACCACTACAACCTGCTGGACCGACGCGCCGAGCTCGAGGTGACCCCTGCGGCCGAGGCCTATGGCCTGGGCGTCCTGCCGTACTTCCCGCTCGCCAACGGCCTGCTGACCGGCAAATACTCGTCCGGGCAGGCCCCTGAGGGAACCCGGCTCAGCCACACCCGCACCAATCTGGTCCACGACGCCGACTGGGAACAGTTGGGTGCCTTCGGCAAGTTCGCGGCCGAACGCGGGCTCAACGAAGTCCAGGTGGCGTTCTCCTGGCTTGCCGCCCAGCCGTCCGTCAGCAGCGTCATCGCCGGAGCCACCACGCCGGAGCAGGTGCGCCAGAATGCCGCTGCCGTGGCCTGGGTCCCCAGCCACGCCGACCTCGCCGAGCTGGACGTCCTCTTCCCGCGCACGCCCAAGGTGGCACTGTTCTGAACGGTCCGCCCCTGAATGAGCCGGCCCTGGGCGCCCCCGGGGCCGGTCCTGAGGTCACGCATTCGATCCTGATGGACGTCGACACCGGGATCGACGACGCCCTGGCCCTGGTCTACCTGTTGTCCCGGCCCGAGGTCCGCCTCCAGGCAGTCACGTGCACCGCGGGGAATGTCGGGGCCCGGCAGGTGGCGCTGAACAACCTGGCCCTGCTGGAGCTGTGCGGCCGCGTGGGCATCGAGGTGGCCATCGGCGCCGAGGTCCCCCTGGAGATCCCGCTGGTCACCACCGAGGAGACCCACGGGCCGCAGGGGATCGGCTACGCCGAGCTGCCGCCGCCGCACCAGCAGATCTCGGCGCGGCACGCCGTCGACGTCTGGGTGGAGGAGGTACGGGCGCACCCGGGGGAGCTCACCGGGCTGATCACCGGTCCGCTGACCAATTTCGCCCTGGCCCTGCGCCGCGAGCCGGAGCTGCCGCGGCTGCTCAAGGGACTCGTCATCATGGGCGGCAGCTTCTACTACCAGGGCAACACGACCCCGACGGCAGAATGGAACACCTCGGTGGACCCGCATGCCGCCAAGGAAGTGTTTGCTGCCTACCGGGGGATGCCCGAGGACAAACTGCCGATCCTGTGTGCCCTGGAAATGACGGAGCGGATCGAGATGCGCCCGGAGCACCTGCGCCGCCTCGGCGAGGCTGCGGGCGCGCCGGAGCCTGAACTCGTCCTCCCGGACCAGCCCGAAGGCCAGCGCAGCCAGTCAGGCAACCCCCTCGTCGCCTGCCTGTCCGACGCCCTGCGTTTCTATATGGAATTTCACCGGCTCTACGACCAGGGCTATGTGGCGCACGTGCACGACGCCTTCGCGGCCTGCGCTGCCGCGGGACGCACACCGTTCGCCACCCGGCTGGCCACGGTCGACGTCGAAACGGATTCGCCCCTGCTGATGGGTACCACGGTGGCCGACTTCCGCGGGCTGTGGGGGCTACCGCCAAACGCGAGGATTGTCTCGGACAACAACCCCGGGCACTGCTTCGACGAACTGATTTCCTCGGTCGGCGCCCTTGCCCGCGCGGTGGGCCCCCGGTCCCCGACGCCCTGAAGCCGGACATTTTTGCTGGGTCAACGCGGGGAGTTCCCGGGCGGGTCTGCAGATCGCTAGAACCGTCGCTGCTCGCTAGGATGGTAGCTGCGCCGAGGTGACATGAGGCGGAACTTGTTGCACCCAGCCAAAGGAACACCGCCCATGTCACAGCCAGCCCTCACCGTCACTGCCCCTGGACAGGCGGCCGGCCGCAGGCGCCGCCTGCTCGAAATCGCAGGCGCCGCCGCCATCGCCGCCACGTACATCTTCCTGGTGCTGACCCAGCCTGTGGACATTGCCAACGGCCCGGCCAGTTTCTCCGCACTCGTGGCCCTCGGCGGCTTCCTGCTTGGCGCGGTGCTGCTGATTGTGGCCGTCTTGCCCGTTCTCCCCACTTCCACCGTGGTCCTGATCCCGGTGGCGCTGGTCCTGAACGTTGTCCTCGGACAGCTGATGGGCAGCACCGGCCTGCCGTTCTACCTCGACGCGATCGGCACCGTCCTGATCGCCGTTCTCGCCGGCCCCGCGGCCGGTGCCGCCACGGGCGCGCTGAGCAGCATCGTCTGGTCCTTCTTCAACCCCACCGTGCTGCCCTTCGCCGCCGGTGCTGCGCTCATCGGTTTCCTGGCCGGCATGGCCGCCCGCGGCGGCCTGTTCCGCCGCTTCTACTTCGCCCCCATCGCCGGGTTCGTCACCGGCATCCTGGCCGGCGTCGTCTCCGCCCCGATCGCAGCCTTCGTCTTTGGCGGTACCTCGGGCCTGGGCACCGGGGCGATCGTCAGCGCCTTCCGGGCCATGGGGGACACCCTCCTGGCCGCCATCACCAAGCAGGCGCTGATTTCCGATCCCATGGACAAGGCGATCGTCTTCACGATCGCGGCGCTGCTCGCCTACGCCCTGCCCCGCCGCACCACCTTCCAGTTCCCCTTCGTGCGCCGCTACCGGGTGCTCGCCGGCAAGGCTCCGGCAGCGCCGGAGGCCTGAGCCCTGTGACCACTGTGACCTCGTGACAGTGAGACCCTGACACCGTGCCTATGAGACCGTGCCTATGAAACCGCGTCTCCACCCCTTCACCGCGCTGACCGCCGCCGCCAGTGCCGCCGTCGTCACGACGGCGGCTGCTTACTGGCCGCTGTCTGTCGCCGTGGCCCTCGCCGCGGTGTTTCTCGCGGTGCGCACTGGAGTTGCGGGCCGGGTCCTGCCTGCCGCGGCGGTGATCCTGACGCCCCTGTGCCTGTCCTTGCTGGTGCTGCACGGCCTGTTCTTCCCCGAAGGCCAGATCGTGCTGGCCCACTGGGGCCCTGCCAGGGTCACGGCCGAGGGCCTGGGCTTCGCGCTGGAACTCGGAACGCGGACCACCGCCTGCGTCCTGGTTTTCCTGCTCTTTTCCTTCGCCGTGAGCGTTCCCGACCTTGTCTCAGCCCTCGCCGGGCGCAGGATCCCGCCGCAGTTCGGCTTTGTCCTGGCATCCACCCTCACCCTCCTGCCCGCCGTTGCCGTCCGCCTGGACCGGATCCGGCAGGCCCAGGAAACGCGCGGGATGGAGGTCCGGCGCGGCCTGCTGTCCCGCCTCGGCGCGCTCCGCCTGCAGATAGTGCCGCTGGTCCTGGCCCTGATCGACGACGCCGGCAGCCGCGCCCAGGCGCTCGACGCCCGCGGCTTCGGCAGCCCGGGACCCCGCACCAGTTACCGCGAAGTCGCCGACCCGCCCGGCCAGCGTCGCTTCCGGACTGCCGCGCTGCTCTTCGCGGCAGCCGCCGTCGCCGGACGGATAGTGGCCTCCTGGCCTGCCGGGGTGCCGACGTGACGGCCACCACCCGGACGGCGCTCCAGATCCGGATCGAGGCGTTCACGTTCCACGGCGAGGGCACCCCGGTGCTGAGCAGTGCGTCGGTCTCGGTCACGCCCGGCTCCCTGACCGCTGTCCTGGGCGGCTCCGGGAGCGGAAAATCCACGCTGGGCAAACTCATGGCCGGCTGGCTCCGGGCCGGTCACGCGGGAGCATTCCGCGGCAGCCTGGAGCTTGACGGCACCCTGCTGGAATTCCGCGGCGCCCCTGACGATCCCCGGATCAACCCCGCCGAATGGTCGCGCCGCGTGGCCTTCGTCCCGCAGGACCCCGCCGCGATGCTCTCCTCGGTTCGCGCCACCGTCGCCGAAGAGCTGGCCTTCGGCTTGGAAAACCGTGCGACGCCGCGGGACGACATGCTCCGCGCGGTGGGGCGGACGGCTGCGCGCACGGGACTCTCGAACCTGCTGGACCGGGACCCGGCCACGCTCTCCGGAGGAGAGCTGCGCAGGCTCGCCGTGGGCTGCGCCGTCATCGCGGAACCGGACATCCTCATCCTGGACGAGCCGCTGGCATCGCTGGATGCGGCCGGAGCCGCACAGGTTGAGGATCTGGTCCGCAGCCTCCGCGGCACCGGGACCGGCGTCGTCCTGCTGAGCCAGGCGGCGGACCGCCTCGCCGGCGAAGCAACGCACTGGACAGTTCTCGACGGCGGGACGGTCACCGCTGCGGGAACGCCGGCGCAGCTGTCCGGCTCGGCCGAGCTGGAGCGGGCCGGTGTGATTGGCGTGCGCGGCCATGGCATTCCTGGCCCTCCCGTATCTGGTCCCGGCGTTCTGGGGCCCGGTGTTACCGCCGGAGCCCGCGGCCCCGGTCCGGTGCCTGTCGCTGCGCCCGGCCCCGGGCCGGCAGCGCTGGAATTGCACGGGGTTGGGTTCGGCTACGGCCAGGACCCGCGGCGGCCAGGCACCGCTACGCAGGCTCGGGTCCTCCGGGACGTGGACTTCGCCGTGCAGCGGGGCGAGATCATCGCCGTGACCGGGCCCAACGGCGCCGGCAAGTCGACACTGCTGCGTCACTTCAACGGACTGCTCCGGCCCTCGGCCGGGGACGTGCGGGTCTGCGGGCGCAGTATTGCCGGCGTGCCGGTGGGAACCGTCGCGGCCTCCATGGGCCTGTTGTTCCAACACCCCCGGGACCAGCTGTTCGAACGGACCGTCCTGCGCGAAGCCGCGTTCGGACTCCGGCAGCTGTTCGGGAAAGCCGAAGCCGAGGGCAAGGCCCGGGCGGCGCTGGCGGCGGTGGGGCTGTCCGGTACCGGGGAGGTCCACCCGGCTGAACTGTCGGCCTCCCAGCAACGTCTGCTCGCCCTGGCCACGGTCCTGGCCCGTGAACCGGCAGTGTTGGCCCTGGACGAGCCCACCGTCGGGCTGGACCGGCACGGGCTCGAGGCGCTGCAGGCCGCCGTTGTCCGCGCCGCCGCGCGGGGCGCCGCGGTCGTCATGGTCACCCATGACCTGGCCTACGCGCGGATGAACGCGCACCGCGTCCTGGAACTCACGGACGGCCGGCTGAGCGAGATCTGACTCCGGCGGGGTTTCTCCGCTACTCGCGTTCGAGGGAGCGATCGCTGCACACGCTCTCCACCAGATCCGCCAGCGCATCGATGCCTCGCTGGCACCCGGAAAATGATCGCCGTACCTGACAATCACGCGGCACAGGCACACTCAGCCTGAACACGCGCGGCACCAACGAAAGCGGCGCCGCCGCCCGGACCAAAGTCCAGGCAGCGGCGCCATAAGGCAGGGCCGGTTCAGGCTGGCGCCTGACCGCCGAACGCCGGAGTTAGGCCGGTTCGGACGCCACGCCCGGCGCCAGGAATTTCTTCCCGTTGACCCGCTCCGAGGCGCCCACCCGGTCCAGGTACGGCGTAATGCCGCCCAGGAACATCGGCCAGCCCGCGCCAAGGATCATGCAGAGGTCGATGTCCTCGGGGCCGGCCACGACGCCCTCCTCGAGCATGAGTCCGATTTCCTCAGCCAGCGCGTCCTGCGTCCGGCGCAGCACTTCCTCGCCGGTGGACGGTGCGCTGCCAAAGGACATCAGCGCCAGGGTCTCGGCCGGGATGAATGGCTTGCCGTCCGGGCCCGGCACCGGCGCCCCATTCTGCACGGCCCAAATGGACGTCACACCGTTGTCGATCAGCGCCTGCAGGTTCCTCGAAACCCTGAAGCGGTCCCCGAACGCCGCGTGCAGCGATTCCTGGACGTGCTGGGCCACGGGCAGGCCCACCATGGCACCGAGCACAAAGGGAGTCATGGGCAAGCCCATCGGCCGCAGCGCGTTATCCGCCACTTCGGCCGGCGTGCCTTCGTCGAAGGCCGCGGTGACTTCGCCCATGAGGCGCAGCAGGACGCGGTTGACCACGAACGCCGGGGCGTCCAAGACCCGCACGGCGGACTTCTTGAGGCCCTTGGCGAGCTCGAACGCGGTGGCCAGCACGGCGTCGTCGGTCTTCGGTGCGCGCACGATCTCCAGCAGCGGCATCACGGCCACCGGGTTGAAGAAGTGGAAGCCCACCAGGCGCTCCGGGTGCTCCAGATCTTCCGCCATCGCGGTGACGGACAGCGAGGACGTGTTCGTGGCGAGGATGCACTCGGCCGAGACGATCGCCTCGACTTCCTTGAAGACCTGCTTCTTGATGTTGAGTTCCTCGAAGACGGCCTCAATGACGAAGTCGGCGTCGGCAAAGGCCTCCTTGGAAACGGATCCCGTGACGAGCGCGCGGGTGCGGTTGGCGGCGTCGGGGCTGATCCGGCCCTTCGCAAGGAGCTTGTCCACCTCGGCGTGGACGTAGCCCACGCCCTTGTCCACGCGGGCCTGGTCAATGTCCGTCAGTACAACCGGAACCTTGAGCTGGCGGGCGAAGAGCAGTGCCAGCTGGCTCGCCATCAGTCCGGCGCCCACGACGCCGATCTTCGTGACCGGGCGTGCGAGCTTGCGGTCCGGGGCGCCGGCGGGACGCTTGGAGCGGCGCTGCACGAGGTCCAGGAAGGCGTAGACGGTGGAGCGGAACTCGTCAGTCTGCATGAGGTCCGCCAGTGTCTCGCATTCGAGCCCGGCGGATTGCGCCTGGGTCAGGGTGCGGTTGGCTTCCATTACGTCCAGGACCTTGGCCGGCGCCGGTGAGGCGTTGGAGGTCTTGGCCTCCACGAAGGCCCGGCCCTTGGCGACGGCGGCCGACCAGCGTGCGGCGACCTCTGGGGCGGACGGGTCCACGGCGTTCGCCCGCTCCGGCGCCACGGCRCCGGCAATGACTTTCGCGGCCCACGCGAGGGACTGTTCCACGAAGTCAGCCGGTTCAAACATCGCGTCCGCCATGCCGAGCTGGTAGGCCTGCGGCCCGGTGAGGGTGCGGTTGTTGGTCAGCGGGTTTTCGATCATGACCTTGAGGGCGTTCTCCGGCCCGATCAGCCTCGGCAGGATGTAGACCCCGCCCCAGCCCGGGATGAGTCCGATGAACGCCTCGGGAAGGGCCAGCGCTCCGGCGCCGGTGGAGACTGTGCGGTAGGTGGACTGGAGTGCGATCTCCAGGCCGCCGCCCAGGGCAATGCCGTTGATGAACGCGAAGCTCGGCACGCCCAGGGTGGCCAGGGTGGAGTAGACGTCGTGGCCGAGCTGGGCCATCCACTTGCCTTGCTCGCGTCCGCTGACCGACTTGACCGTTGACAGGTCTGCGCCGGCCACGAGGAAGTACGGCTTGCCGGTGACGCCGACGCCGGCAATCTCGCCGCGGGCGGCGCGTTCCTTCAGCCCCTCGAGCACCGTGCCGAGCTCGATCAGGGTGTTGGGTCCGAGGGTGGTGGGCTTGGAGTGGTCCAGGCCGTTGTCGAGGGTGACCAGTGCGAAGGTGCCGGGGCTTGTGCCGTCGACGGGAGGCAGTTCGATGTCCTGGACATAGGAGTGGGTGACCGTCTCGTTCGGGAAGAGGTCGGCAAGCTTGCGGAAATCAGCGGCGCTCATGCTGTGGCTCCAGTCTCGGTGGTCGTAGTCTCTGCCTGATCTGCTTCGGTGCTGTGTGTTTCGGTGCTGTGGGCGTCGGTGCCGTAGTCCGCGTGATGCGGGTTCTCCCAGATGATGGTGGCGCCCATGCCCAGGCCGATGCACATCGTGGTCATGCCAAAGCGGACCGAGGGGTCCTCCTCGAACTGCCGGGCCAGTTGGTTCATCAGCCTGACCCCCGAGGACGCCAGCGGGTGCCCGACGGCGATCGCGCCGCCGTAGCGGTTGACGCGGGGGTCGTTGTCGGCGATCCCGAAGTGGTCCAGGAAGCTGAGGACCTGGACGGCGAAGGCCTCGTTGATTTCGAAGAGGCCGATGTCCCCGATGCCGAGTCCGGCGTTCTTGAGGGCCTTTTCGGTCGCCGGGACCGGGCCGATGCCCATGACCTCGGGTTCCACGCCGGCGAAAGCGTAGGCGACCAGGCGCATCCTGACCGGCAGCCCGAGTTCCTCGGCGGCATCGGCGGAGGCCAGCAGGGCCGCCGTTGCGCCATCGTTCAGGCCCGCGGCGTTGCCCGCCGTGACCCGGCCGTGGGCGCGGAACGGGGTCTTGAGGGCCGCCAGGTCCTGCAGTGAGGTTCCGGGGCGCGGGGGTTCGTCCACGGTGTTGACGGTCCAGCCCCTGCCCGGCTTCATCGTGGCGACGGGCACGAGGTCGGGCTGGATCTGGCCGCTGGCGTAGGCGGCGGCGAGCTTGTCCTGCGAGGCGACGGCGTAGGCGTCCGTGCGGTCCTTGGTGATGGCCGGGAAGCGGTCGTGCAGGTTCTCGGCCGTGTTGCCCATGTTGAGGGCGGCGGGGTCCACGATCCGTTCGGACATGAAGCGCGGGTTGGGGTCCGCGCCGACGCCCATCGGGTGGTTGCCCATGTGTTCGACGCCTCCGGCGATGACGACGTCGTACGCGCCGAAGCCGATGCCGCTGGCCGTCGTGGTTACGGCCGTCATGGCGCCGGCGCACATGCGGTCGATCGCGAAGCCGGGCACGGTCCGGGGGAGTCCGGCCAGCAGCGCGGCGGTGCGGCCGATGGTCAGGCCCTGGTCGCCGGTCTGGGTGGTGGCGGCGATCGCGACTTCGTCGATCCGGTCCGCAGGTAGAGAGGGGTTGCGGCGCATCAGTTCGCGGATGCACTTGACCACCAGGTCATCGGCGCGGGTGCCGGCGTAGATGCCTTTTTCGCCCGCGCGGCCGAAGGGGGTGCGGACGCCGTCGACAAAGACGACGTCGCGGACCGTGCGGGGACTCGCGCCGCGGGGACTAGCGCCGCGCGGACTCGCGCCGCTGTTTGTTCCGCTGCTGTTTTGTCCGCTTTTGTTTGTTCCGCTGCCGGGGGTTCCACTGCTGTGGGCTTGGCTCACGTGTTACTCCTCATTGAGACATGGTTGCCGGAACCCCGCCGGTGGCCGGGCTTGCCACGGGCGGGAGGGATCCGAACGACATCATGAATTATGTTACTCGCCAGTAACATGGCTGGCAAGGAGGAGGGGGGTACCGCCCCGGGAGGATCTGCTAGAGCGTGGAAGCCGATGGCGCCTCTGCGGGGGCCTTGGGCTCCTTCACGGGCAACGGCTCGGGGTGCAGGAAGGCCTCGGCAATGAGCGGGGCAGTAATTTCGATCTGCCACTGGCGCGCCCCGAGGTTCGCCAGTTCCTCGGCGACGCCTTCCTCGCTGAGCTCTGCCGGCGGACGCCACGCGACCCGCCGAAGATAGTCCGGAGTCAGCAGGTTTTCCACCGGCAGGTTCAGCTCCTCGGCCCTGGCCTGGAGTTTCGGACGTGCGGTGGCAAGCCTGGCGGCCGCCTCCGGGTCCCGGTCTGCCCAGACGCGCGGGGGTGGGGGAGCGTTGGTGGGCAGGTGCAGCGGCGGCAGGTCTTCCAGGGCCCTGGCAATGCCGATGCAGCGCAGCCAGCGGGGCGCCTCGCGCTGGGCGGCGCGGCCGTGGAACCCCTTGGTGCCCAGAAGTTGGGGAACCGTGGAGGGCATCGCCTTCGCGGCAGCGACGAGGGCGGAGTCGGGGATCAGTCGGCCGGGGGCGACGTCGCGCTTCTGGGCCAGGGAATCGCGTTCCAGCCACAGCTCCCGGACTGCGGCCAGCTGGCGGCGGTCCCGGATCTGGTGCAGTCCGGACGTCTTGCGCCACGGATCAACGCGTGGCGGGGCCTGTCCGGCCTCGAGGATGGCGGCGAATTCCTGCTCGGCGTATTCCAGCTTTTCGTCCGCGACGAGGAGTTCGATCAGTTCCTCGCGAAGCTCGGTCAGGACTTCGACGTCGAGGGCCGCATAGCGCAGCCACGGTTCCGGCAGCGGGCGGGTGGACCAGTCGGCGGCGGAATGTTCCTTCGCCAGGCCGAAGCCCAGGAGCTGTTCAATGACGGCGGCGAGGCCCACCCGGGGCAGTCCGGCCAGGCGCGCGGCGAGCTCGGTGTCGAAGAGCTTGTCCGGCCACATCCCGAGTTCGGACAAGCAGGGCAGATCCTGGCTGGCGGCGTGGAGGATCCATTCGACGCCGCGCAATGCGTCATTGACGATGCTCAGGTCCCCGAAGGGCTCTGGATCGATCAGCCAGGTCCCGGAGCCTTCGCGCCGGATCTGGACCAGGAAGGCGCGCTGGCCGTAGCGGAAGCCTGAGGCCCGCTCCGCGTCCACGCCCGCAGGGCCGTGGCCGGCGGCGAGGGCCGCGGCGCAGCGTTCGAGTCCGGACTGGGTTTCAATGACCAGCGGCACGCCATCGCGGGGAACGTCGAGGTCGATCACTTCAGGGACCAGGCTGTCGAAGCCTTCCACGGTGATGTGGGCTGTGGTGTCAGCAGCCTCGGCCGTATTGCGAATGGCGGCGGCCGTGCTGATTTCCGGATTCTGAGGGGTCATGGTCTCTACAGTTTACCGACAACATGGCGTCTAAGGCCGTGACCGTGGCCGAACAAGCGCCTCATGCGTATCCGCGGGGGCGCCGGGGAAGGGGCGTCACGCCCTCGGGCAGCGGCGGCAGTCCGGCGAAGGTGCAGACCATGTCCGACCACGCCTCCAGGTGCGAGGTGATGTCCGGAGTGGCCGGGGTCCAGGAGGCCCGGAGCTCAATGTCGATTGAATTCGGCCGGTCCGACAATGTTCCAAAGCTCTCCGAGAGCACCCTCGTGGCGGTGCCGCCGGCGGAGCGGTACGGGGCCTGATGGTTGTCCAGTGCCTCCACCAGCCACGTCCACGCCACGGACCCCAGGAGTTCGTCGTTGCCCATCTCCGGTTCCAGCTGGGCACGGATGTAGGTGACGATCCGGAACTCCCCGTCCCACACGGCGGAGCCGTCGGGATCGTGGAGCAGAATAAAGCGGCCAGTGGCCAGTTCGACGTCGTCACTGCCGGACGCCCGTTCCAGGGCCGCGGCAGCCGGGCCGTGGACCGGCCCGCCGGCGGGGGACTCGCCCGGTCCGATCACCTCGGCACCCAGGGCCACCGCGAACGGCGCCAGCCGCGACGGGGCCGGAATTTCGTCCAGGTGCAGCTCGCTGCGGCAGCGTGCCTGTCGAAGGGTCCCCAAGGCGAAGAGGAAATCTGCCGGAACCTGATCAAGGGAGCTCACCTTGGAAGGTTATGCAACGGCCAGGCCCCCGCCCGGCAGACTCGCCGCCGGGCAGGGGAAGCCGTGCAGGGCTCAGGCCGCGGCGAGCTCGCGCTTGATGGCCGCAATGAAGGAATCAACGTCTTCCTCGGTGGTGTCGAAGGAACACATCCAGCGGACCTCGCGGGCAGCCTCGTTCCAGTCATAGAAGCGGAAGGACTTGCGCAGCCGGTCCGCGACACCGGCAGGCAGGACGGCGAAGACGCCGTTGGACTCGGTCTTCTGGCTCAGTTCGACGCCCGGGATCGCCTCGACGCCGGCGCGCAGCCGGGCGGCCATGGCATTGGCGTGCGAGGCCGACCGCAGCCACAGGTCCCCCTCGAGGAGGGCAATGAACTGGGCGGACATGAACCGCATCTTGGACGCCAGCTGCATGTTCATCTTGCGCAGGTAGACCAGGCCGTGGGCGGCTTCGGGGTTCAGCGCGACCACAACCTCGCCGAACAGCAGGCCGTTCTTCGTGCCGCCGAAGGAGAGGATGTCCACGCCGGCGTCGCGGGTGAAGGCCCGCAGCGGGACGCCCAGGTGCGCGGCGGCGTTGGCCAGCCGGGCGCCGTCCATGTGCAGTTTCATGCCCTTGGCGTGGACATGCTCCGCGATGGCCCGGACCTCGTCCGGGGTGTAGCAGGTACCCAGCTCGGTAGTCTGGGTGATGGAGACGGCCAGCGGCTGGGCGCGGTGCTCGTCGCCCCAGCCCCAGGCCTCCTGGTCGATCAGCGCGGGCGTGAGTTTGCCGTCATGGGTGGGGACCTGCAGCAGTTTGATGCCGCCGATCCGCTCCGGTGCACCGTTTTCGTCCATGTTGATGTGGGCGGTGGAGGCGCAAATGACGGCGCCCCAGCGCGGCAGCAGGGACTGCAGGGACAGGACGTTAGCGCCGGTGCCGTTGAACACCGGGAAGCACTCGATGCCTTCGCCGAAGTGCCCTTCCATCAGCTGCTGCAGGCGCGCGGTGTAGTCGTCTTCGCCGTAGGAGACCTGGTGGCCTTCGTTCGCGGCGGCCAAGGCCGCGAGGACCTCCGGGTGCACGCCGGAATAGTTGTCCGAGGCGAAGCCGCGGACGGAAGGATCGTGGAGCCGCACCGAAGTGCTGGCAGGGACAGTTTCAACTGTGCTGGTCRTCGTTTTGCTCACGCTTTCAGTCTAAGAGGTCGGGCCCCAAGGGCTAAGTCAGGGGGCTAAGTCCGGCGGCAGTCCGGGCCACTGAGCCGGGGTCAGTGGATCCGGATCTGTTCAGCGGCTGAGCAGCAGCCGCTGGCCGTTCAGCTCGCCGGCAGGAGTGCTGAAGAGCCCGGCTGCGGCAGCCGCCAGGTCAGCCACGTCCGTGAAGCCCGGGAACGACCGTTCCGGGGCCTTGGCCCGCATTCCGGGGTCAACGAGGGCCTTCACCACGAAGATGGTGGCGGCGCTGCGCAGCTCCGGCTTTTCCTGCTGGGTGCTTTCCTGATCCGGGCTTTCCTGCCCGGTGTTGCCGGCACCGGCGGCCGCGGCGTGGGCCCGCCGGAAGCCGTCAGCGACCGCGAGCGTCCAGGCTTCCGCGGCGGCCTTGGCCGCGGCGTAGCTGGCCCCGCCCGCCGTCGGGGTGCTCACGGCCGTGGAGGACACCATGGCAAAGCGTCCGGTGTCTGACGCGGCGAGGTCGTCGAAGAACACGCGCGTGACGTTCCGCAGTGTCGTGACGGCATTGCGTTCCAGGAAGTCCCAGTCCTCGTCGCTCTGGTCCGTGATGCCTTTGGCGCCGCGCCAGCCGCCCACCAGGTGGATGACGCCGTCGACGTTTCCGGCCATGCCCGCAACGCTCGCCCGCAAGGCCCTTACCTCCGCCAGGCTGGCGAGGTCGCTCACCAGCGCGGTGACGCCGCCGCCGGCTTCGGCGGCGGCGGCCTCGATGCGGGCGGCATTCGACCCGACGGTGAAGACCCTGTGGCCGGCGTCGCGAAGGGCCCGGGCCGTGGCGATCCCAGACGGCCCGCTGCCGCCGGTGACCAGCACGTTCAAGGTGCGTCCGTTGCTCATCCGGCGTTCAGGGCCCGGGCGCCGCTGGCCTCGCCGGTGTCTGAAGATCCGGTGTCTGAAGATCCCGTGATGCCGGCAGTGGATTCGATGACCGGCCGCATCTTCTTCTCCAGCGCTTCGTAGAACATGGAGAGCGGGAACTCGTCGTCGAGGACCTGGTCCGTGAGGCCGCGGGGCGGGCCGTCCAGGGGAAGGGCGTCCGGACCCTTGGCCCAGACCGAGGCCGGGTTGGGCGTGACCGTGCCGGAGATGAGCTCGTAGGCGGCGAGCCAGTGGGCCATCTTGGGGCGGTCGATCGAGCGCCAGTACAGTTCCTCGATCTTGGCGCCGAGTTCAACCACGACCCCGGCCGCCTCGTCCCAGTCGATGCTGAGTTTGCTGTCGGTCCAGTGCAGGACGTGGTGCTGGTGCATCCAGGCGAAGAGCAGCTGGCCGCCGAGGCCGTCGTAATTGCGGACGCGGGTGCCGGTGATGGCGAAGCGGAAGATGCGGTCGAAGATCACGGCGTACTGGACAAGCTTGGCGTGCCGGCGGGCCTCCGGGTCGGCGTCCTCGTCCTTCTCGATTTTCACCGATTCGCGGAAGGCGGTGAGGTCGCAGCGCAGTTCCTCCAGCGAGTAGAGGAAGTACGGCATGCGCTGCTTGATCATGAACGGGTCGAAGGGCAGGTCCCCGCGCATGTGGGTGCGGTCATGGATGAGGTCCCACATGACAAACGTTTCCTGCGTCAGCTCCTGGTCCTCCAGCAGCCCGGCGGCGTCCTTGGGCAGCTGCAGGGAAGTGATCTCGGCGGCGGCACGCAGGACGCGGCGGAAGCGGGCGGCCTCGCGGTCGGCGAAGATCGCGCCCCACGTGAACGTCGGGGTCTCGCGGACAGCGACGGTCTCCGGGAAGAGGACTGCTGAGTTGGTGTTGTAGCCCGGGGTGAAGTCGAGGAAACGGATCGGGACGAAGAGCTTGTTGGAGTATTCGCCCGTTTCCAGGCCGCCTATGAACTCGGGCCAGATGACCTCGATCAGGACGGCCTCGACGAGGCGGCTGCTGCTGCCGTTCTGGGTGTACATCGGGAACACGACGAGGTGCTGGAGCCCGTTGACCCGGTGCTGCTGCGGCTGGAAGGCCTGCAGGGAATCCAGGAAGTCCGGCACGCCAAAGCCGGCGTCGGCCCACCGGCCGAAGTCGGTGACGAGCAGGTCAAGGTAACGGGCATCGTGCGGGAAGGACGGGGCCAGGGCCGTGACCGCCGCGGTGATGGTTCCAACGTGGCCGGCCGCGGCGTCGTGGGCTTCGGCATCCGGCACGGATCCGTCCTTGACCTGGAGGGCCTGCAGGGCCGTGGCCGCAGCCTTGAGCCGCAGCCATTCCTGGTTGCTGGCAGTGATCGGGGCGGGGGCGGTGAGAGCAGTCGTGGTCATCGTCGACGGTCGCCTTTCTGGTTGCTGTGGAGCGTGTCGCTGGATCTGAATCGAGCGTAGCAAGCAAACAGAGGCGCTAATGCAAAATTGCTTCGAGCATAAGAAAGTCTGGGGCAAGTGATTCTGAAAGCCCGTTCCAGCGGAAGGAGAGGAAGGGCTGCGGGCTACTGCCCGGCGCCGTCCGCGGGAACGAGTTTCAGGGAGACCGAGTTGATGCAGTACCGCTGGTCCGTGGGGGTGCCGTAGCCCTCGCCGTCGAACACGTGTCCCAGGTGGGAATCGCATGTGCCGCAGCGGACTTCCACCCGGTCCATGCCCATGGTGCGGTCATGGATGTAGCGCACGGTTCCCTCGGCGAGCGGAGCCCAGAAGGACGGCCAGCCGCAGTGCGAGTCGAACTTTTCGTTGCTGGTGAAGAGCTCGGCGCCGCAGGCCCGGCACTGGTAGACGCCCCGGGTGTGGGTGTCCCAGTATTCGCCGGTGTACGGCCGCTCGGTGCCGGCCTGGCGGAGTACGCGGTACTCCTCGGGCGTCAGTTCCTCGCGCCACTGGGCGTCCGTCTTTTCGACCGGCTTTTGGCCCGGCGTGTGTTCGCCGGAGGGCTGTTCAAGCGGCGCAGCGGCAGGCGCCGCGGCGGGGTCAGCGGCGGGCACTGCGGAGGGCATGGATTTGGACCTGTTAAAGATGCTCATAGCCTCAATAACGCTCAGGAGTCCCCGATAAATCCCGAACCGGCGTACAGATGCAGGACGGGCAGCCCCAGCTTGTCCTGTGCCTTGGTGGCCCAGTCGGTGTGGAAAGTGTCTGCGACAGCGTGCGGGCGCGTGATGACCACAGCCTGTCCGGCACTGAGTTCCTTGACCTTGGCAACCAGGCCGTCGACGGCCTTGCCCTCGACGACTTCGCCCGAGACGCCGCCGCCCAGGCCGGCCAGTGCGGCCAGCGACGCGGCCAGGGTGTCGGCGGCTTCGGCCCGCTCCACGGCGGGGTCGGAGTGTGCCGTCAGTTCACGGAAGGCTTTAGCGATTTCAAGCAAGGAAAGGTTCTCCAGGAAATCCACCACCAGGTGCCGCTCGGTGTTGGCCGGCACCAGGATCAGCACGGGCGCATCACCGCCGGCAATCAGGGTTTCAATATTGACGCGGTCATCCGCACCGAGGGGCTCTTCTGTCAAAATGACGATTGGATCACTCATGACCCCAGCCTAGTCGCGCTCGTGTTGCCCCGCATGGTTGTGCCCCGCGGCAGCCTGGCGTGTCCATGCCGGCTGCCGTGCCAATGCCACGGTTGGGCTGCGGTTCAGTCAGAATGGTGCCATGGCATCCTCCTTGCGCCTCCGCCCGGACCTCCGCCCGGACCTCCGCCCGGACCTCCGCCCGGATCTTCGCCGGACCGCCGCCCGCCGGACCGCTGCCCGCGAAACAGCAGTCCACCTCGCAGTGGCCACCGGCGCCACCGCGTCCGGAAGCGCCAAGTGGGCGGTGGGCGGCATCATCGGCGGCAGCGCCGCTGCGGGCGTGCTGGCCGCCGGGTCCTCCGCCCTCGCGCTCTATTTCGCCCGTCGCGTCATCACCCCGGCCCGGTTCCGCGCTGAGGACCAGGAAGTGCTGGCCGTCATCCGCGAAGGCCGGGCGCTGCACGTCATTCTCGCCGCCACCCCGGATTCCACAGTGGACGGGGTCTATGGTTTCTTCTTCGACGGCGGCCGTGGCCATGCGCGGATCGGCCGGATCCTGTCCTACTCGCCGGCCGAACGCACCGTGCTGCGCGAGGTTGAGCACGTCTACAGCGGGGACATTGCCACCGCCCGGCGCGGATGGTGGAGCGGGGCGGCCTATCCGGATCCGGCCGCGCTGGGGCTTCCGGTGGAGGACGTGCTGATCGACGTCGATGCCGGGACCGCGCCGGCCTGGCTGGTCCCCGCCACGCCGGCGGAGGATCTGGCCCCGGATGTCTGGGCGATCATGGTGCACGGCCGCGGCGCCACCCGGCAGGAGGGACTGCGGGCCCTCCAGACCGCCAGGGAACTGGGCATGTCCAGCCTGCTGATCTCCTACCGAAACGACGGACTGGCCCCGTCAGCCAGCGACGGGCGCTACGGCCTGGGTTCCACCGAATGGCGCGACGTCGAGGCCGCCATCGGCTATGCCCTGGAACAGGGCGCCCGCGAGGTAGTCCTGTTCGGCTGGTCGATGGGCGGCGCGATCTGCCTGCAGACGGCTGACCTCTCCCGCCATCGCCACCTGATCCGGGCAATGGTCCTGGACGCGCCGGTCATCAACTGGGTCAACGTGCTGGCCCACCACGCGGAGCTGAACCGGATCCCGTCGTCCGTGGGCCGCTACGGACAGCTGATGCTCAGCCACCGCCTCGGCCGGCGGCTGACCGGGCTGGCCGCCCCCGTTGACCTCAAGGCGATGGACTGGGTTTCGCGGGCCGTGGAGCTGCGGACGCCGACCCTCATTGTGCACAGCGTGGACGACGAATACGTGCCGTTCGGGCCTTCCGCCGCGCTGGCCGAGAAGAATCCGGAGATGGTCACGTTCGAGCCCTTCGACAGGGCCCTGCACACCAAGGAATGGAACGTGGATCCGGAGCGCTGGGACCGGCAGGTCGCGGCCTGGCTCCGGCAGCAGCTGGCGCCCCGTGCCAACCCCGGCGACCAGGAGACGGCGGCCGGAAACGCCACACCCAACTAGCAGTTCACGGCAGTGTTTCGCGCGACCACTGCCGTGATCTGTCGTCTCGACGGGGACAGCAGTCTGAGACCGGGTCAGTCGCGCCGGGTCCCGATCCGGGCGGTGCGGGCAGCCGTGAGCCGAATGAGTTCGGCCGGATCCAGCTCGATGTCCAGGCCGCGCCGTCCGCCCGAAACGAGAATGGTCTCCAGCTCCAGGGCGCTGTCATCCACCACCGTGGGGGAGGACTGGCGCTGCCCCAGCGGTGAGATACCCCCGAGCACGTAACCGGTCCGCCGCTGCGCCGCTGCCGGGTCCGCCATCTCTGCCTTCTTGCCGCCCAAGGCTGCGGCCATCGCTTTGAGGTCCAGGCTGCCGCTCACGGGCACGACGCCGACGGCGAGCCGGCCGTCGACGTCGACCATCAGGGTCTTGAAGACCCGGGCAGGGTCGACGCCGAGCACTTCGGCCGCTTCCAGGCCATAGCTGGCCACCGCGGGGTCATGTGAGTAGGGGTGGGCGACAAAGGGAACCCCGGCGGCCGCGAGTGCTGCGGTGGCCGGAGTTCCCTGCGACGCGTGTTTGCGGGCCATGTGCTCTGGCTGTCCGGCGCTGGAAGTTAGGACTGCACCGGCAACTGCCGGGTTCCCGAGGCGACGACTTTCCGCTTGATCCGGCCCAGCATGGCTGTCATCCCGCGCATGCGCAGGGGAGTGATGGCCCGGGTGAGGCCCAGCAGTTCGGGCATGTCGTCCGGGACTGCCAGGATTTCCGCGGCGCTGAGCCCGTCGAGTCCTTCATGGAGCACCCCGGCAAAGCCACGGGTGGTCGGGGCCTCCCTGGGTGCCTTGAAGTAGAGCCGGACGCGCTCCGGGGCGCCGCCGTCGGCCTGTTCCGTCTCGACGGTCAGGAAGAGCGGCGTCTGGCACTCCACTACCTGCTCCAGCAGCTCCGGGTGGTCCCGGAGCCGCTCCGGAAGTTCCGGAAGTCCTTGCGAGAACTCGAGGAGAAGCTGCAGGCGGTCCGCTTCGGTCAGGGCCTGGAAATCGTCGACAATGTCCGCCAGCGCGGCGGGGAGGGCTGAAGTATTCATCATTCCCAGCTTACGCACGCGTGACGATTGTGTCCTTGTCGCTGTCGCTGTCGCTGTCCCTGTCCCAGTCGCTGACGGTTCCGGTCCATCATGGCCGTAACTACCGGCCGGCCGGAACCGCGCCGCGCTCGGCACCCTTGACGATCGGGACGCGCACGGCGTTGCCCCATTCGGTCCAGGAACCGTCGTAGTTCCGTACTGTCTCGAAGCCCAGCAGGTACTTCAGCGCAAACCAGGTGTGGCTGGACCGCTCACCGATCCGGCAGTAGGCCACGACGTCGTCGCCTGCCTTCAGGCCGGCCTCGCCGAGGTACAGGGCCTCGAGTTCGCCGCGGTTCCGGTAGGTGCCGTCGCCGGCCGCCGCGCGGGCCCAGGGGATGGAGGCCGCGGTGGGGATGTGGCCGCCGCGCAGCGCGCCCTCTTCCGGATAGGCGGGCATGTGGGTCCGCTGGCCCGTGTATTCCTCGGTCGAGCGGACGTCGATCAGCGGCTTGCCGAAGTGGGCCAGGACGTCGTCCTTGAAGGCGCGGATCGGGGCGTCGGTGCGCTCCACGACGGGGTAGTCAGCGGGGGAGGCCACGGTTGTTACGGTGGACAGGGCCCGGCCCTCGGCGATCCACTTGTCCCGGCMGCCGTCCAGGAGCCGGACGTCCTCGTGGCCGAAGAGCGTGAAAACCCACAGGGCGTACGCGGCCCACCAGTTCGATTTGTCGCCGTAAATCACCACGGTGCTGTCCCGGGAAATGCCCTTGGCCGCCGCCAGCGCGGCGAAGGCTTCGCCGTAGATGTAGTCGCGGGTCACTTCGTCGTTCAGATCCGTGTGCCAGTCAATTTTCACGGCGCCGGGGATATGGCCGGTCTCGTACAGCAGGACGTCTTCGTCGGATTCGACCACCACCAGGTTGCCGCCGTCGAGGGCGCCGTCCTCGATCGCCGTGGC
Organism: Arthrobacter sp. P4_F10; assembly: GCF_056401435.1. Taxonomy (NCBI): domain Bacteria; kingdom Bacillati; phylum Actinomycetota; class Actinomycetes; order Micrococcales; family Micrococcaceae; genus Arthrobacter; species Arthrobacter sp. P4_F10. The sequence goes on along the minus strand of NZ_JBFUJJ010000017.1, from coordinate 33,536 downwards.
CAGCCACTCCGTGGACACCAGGCGGTCGGGGTGGGCGTAGGCGGCGAATTTCTCGTTCTGCTCAACGGGGTAGGACATTGTGATGGCCTTTCACTGGAACGGTCAGGAGGCCGGGCGCGGAAAGCGTTCGCGGCGCCGGGCCTGTTACAACACTAGTCACGGGCCAGTGGGAATGCTCCACCGGGTTCACACGGGGAAATGTGGTCTTCCTCACGCCGGCCGCGGATCCGCACCCGCGCACGCGGGCCGGGCATGCTTTGCCGGTATTCTTGCTGGGGACAAGAGACCAGCAGAACGGACCACCTTGGTACAGATCGAACAGCTCGCCGCCCGTACGCCGGCAGTTTCCGTGGACGAACTCCTCAACGGGTTCTATCCGTCGCCGCGGTTCGGTGAGGTGTCGTTTTCCAGCTACCGGCCCGATCCCTCCCAGCCCAGCCAGGCCCACGCGGTTCATTCCCTGCAGCATTTCGCGGCGGGCGTGGGTGCCCGTGACGGAGACGGCCTGTTCAAGCGGCTCTTCGGCAAGAAGGACACGTCCCGGGCCGGGATCTACCTCGACGGCGGATTCGGTGTGGGCAAGACCCACCTGCTGGCGTCGCTGTGGCACGCCGCCCCGGGCCCTAAGGCGTTCGGCACATTCGTCGAATACACCAACCTCGTCGGGGCGCTGTCCTTCCGCAAGACCGTGGAGGCCCTGAGCCACTACAAGCTGGTATGCATCGATGAATTTGAGCTCGACGATCCGGGCGACACTGTGCTCATGTCCCGGCTCATGCGCGAACTCGCCGACGCCGGCGTGAAACTTGCCGCGACATCGAACACCCTGCCGGGCTCCCTCGGCGACGGGCGCTTCGCCGCCGTCGACTTTGCCCGCGAAATCCAGGTGCTGGCTGACCAGTTCGACGTCGTAAGGATCGACGGCGAGGACTTCCGTCACCGTGGCCTGCCGGCCGCGCCCGCGCCACTGCGCAATGATGACCTGACCCACCACATGCATGCCGAATTCGACGGCAAGACCGTGGCCCGCGATGAGTTCAGCACTTTGATCAACCACCTGGCCGGCGTGCACCCGAGCCGCTACCGCCAGTTGCTGGAAGGGATCGAAGGCGTCGTCTGGAAGAACGTGCACACGATTACCGAGCAGGCCGTCGCGCTGCGCTTTGTGGTGCTGGCGGACCGGCTGTACGACAAAGACGTGCCGATCCTTGCCAGCGGTGTGCCGTTCGACCAGCTCTTCACTGAGGAAATGATGACCGGCGGGTACATGAAAAAGTATTTCCGCGCCGTCTCCCGGCTCACAGCACTGGCCCGCGAGGGCCAAAACCACGAACCGTCCTAGCGTCCAACCCCTCCACCTACAACGCGGGGTCACTTGCGGCCCATTCTGGGCGCGATGTGACCCTGCGTTGCTTCGATAAGTGCCGCTGGGCGGCGTGCGGCCGAACGCCGGAGCCGCCCTTAAATGCCGGAGGTGCCGGCGCCACCTCTCGGCGGGACCGGCACCTCGCTGACGTATCTGGGTCAGAGGCCTGGCTGGCGGGGATCCCCGGTTACGGGGGGCTCGCCGGCTACGGGAGTCTGATCGGCGACGGGGGCCGTGCTCGGCCGGTCGTTCGCCTTGTCCACGAAGTCGGAAGCGCCCCGCTGCACGGCATCGATCTTGTCGGCGTGCTTTCCGCCGGTCTTAGAGTCGACGAAGTCGCCGGCCTTTTCGATGCCGTCCTTGATGGCTTCTTCGTTGCCACCAATTACTTGCTGAGCCTTGCCCTTTAGATCGTCAAGTAAACCCACGGGCACCTCCCTTCGGTCGCGGAGCCAGATCGCTCCTAGCGATTTCTACCCTAGCGGGAGGTGGCGGGGGTGCCAAGGGTGTCCGCCCAGAGGATAAAAGATGCCAGGGCCAGGTGCACAGGGTAGAAGGACCCCCAGTGCACAAAAAAGAGCACCTCCGGGGGGAGCTGCTCTTGTGGTGGGCGATACTGGGATCGAACCAGTGACCTCTTCCGTGTCAGGGAAGCGCGCTACCGCTGCGCCAATCGCCCGCAACCGGAAGGATCCGGAGTGGATTTGTAATGAAGAGAGCGGACGACGAGATTCGAACTCGCGACATCCACCTTGGCAAGGTGGTGCTCTACCAGCTGAGCTACGTCCGCATTTTAGTCCATGCCGGCTGGGCCGGTGGTGCTGCATCAAGCAAGTTGCCTTGCTTTGGTGGGCGATACTGGGATCGAACCAGTGACCTCTTCCGTGTCAGGGAAGCGCGCTACCGCTGCGCCAATCGCCCCTTGCATCCGGCCGAAACCGGAAACCAGGGTTTTCACCGAGGTGGGTACGGGATTCGAACCCGTGTATACGGCTTTGCAGGCCGCTGCCTCGCCTCTCGGCCAACCCACCGTGTAGACAGGATCCCGAAGAACCTTTGCCGTGACAGTGTCCTGCGAGCGGACGACGAGATTCGAACTCGCGACATCCACCTTGGCAAGGTGGTGCTCTACCAGCTGAGCTACGTCCGCATTGTCGGCGTGCGTTTCCGTGCCGCATTCGGCAATTCCTCGCGTTCCAACGAGTAAGAACTCTATAGGAGGTTCCGGGAATCTACAAATCGAGGCTCATTGGACCGCGTTCGATGGCCTTACTTCCTTGATTTCTAGGGGATTTTGCTAATTACAGCGCTGTAATTAGCGTCCAACTCATGCCGCGGCTCGAAGCAGTACGGGACCGGTGCACTGCACTGTCGCACTGGGCTGCTGAACTGGACTGCGGCGGGGGAGATCGGTGCCCGTATGAGTGGAGGCTGAGGCGCAGCATGAGTGGCGGATGAGTGGCGGAGCCGGGTTCCCCGGGCCCGATTTCTAAAATCCGCCCGGGTGGGCTAGCATTCAATGTCGTTAGGGCGATTGGCGCAGTGGTAGCGCGCTTCGTTCACACCGAAGAGGTCACTGGTTCGAACCCAGTATCGCCCACTAACGAAATGGTCCGTTCCGCTGACTCAGCGGGGCGGACCATTTTGCTTTTCACCGTTGTCTGACCCCCGTGAAAGAGTCTTCATATGACCGCTCCACTCCTCGCCCACGCCACGGACTATGGCCGCATGTACGCCCGCTCCACATCGGCACAGTTCTCCGTCCCTTCCATCACCACGGTGATCGGCCAGCAGCCACACGGCCTGGATGGCTGGTTTGGATACATGGGTGCGAACAGCCTGGCCCAGAATCCAGAGCTCCCCGGCATCCTGGGGAGCCCCGCCAAGCTGCGCCAGGCGGTCAGCCGGGCTGCCAAAGCGGCGGAGTCATACCGGGACGACGCCGCCAAGCGCGGCGACCGGGTCCACAACTACTGCGAGCAGGTTGCGCTGCGCGCACTCGGCCGGCCGCACCAGCTGAAGGAAACACGGGAGGCCCTGGCCGCCAACGGTGAGGAAGCCTTCGCGGCACGCTTCGACGAATGGTGGGAGCTCTTCGAAGTTGAACCCATCGCCCCGGAGATTACGGTGTGGAACAAGACTGTCGGCTACGCCGGCACGCTGGACCTCGTGGCAAGGATCAATGGCAGGACCTGTCTTATCGATTACAAGACCAAGGGCACCAGCCGGGACGGCACCGTCAAGCCGCTGGATGACAAGGTGGTCATGCAGCTCGTGGCCGGCATGAAGGCAGAAGAAAGCCTGGTCGATCCCGTGGCGGGGGAGTGGGAGGCCTGGCAGCACGGTGAATCCCCCATCCTCCTTGCCGTGGCGGTGGGCGAGACCGAAGTCCGTCCGCAGCGGGCCAACCCGGAGGTCCTGAAACACCATTGGTGGAAATTCTGCGCGCTGCGCCGCGTGTGGGAGATGTCAGCGGACACGGCGACCGCCGGGGCAGCACTGCTCCCGCTGGCGCCGCCCGTGAAGCGCTGAGCCGGAAGCACTGAACCGTCAGCAATGGATCGGCATCGCTGAACCGTCAGCACTGAACCGTCAGCAATGGATCGGCATCGCTGAACCGTCAGCACTGAACCGTCAGCACTGGATCGGCAGACCTGGACCGAAGCGCTGTGCCGGCATCCCGGAACAGGCATCCAGAGCAGGAGCCCGGCAGCTGCAACTAAACTGGACTGGATCCCTAGCCGCTCACCGTGAGGACAGACTGCACATGGCCATTTTGAATATCCGCATCATCGGGGATCCTGTGCTGCGCACAGTTGCCGATCCCGTGACGGAATTCGGGCCTGAACTGGCAAAGCTCGTCGCCGATATGACCGAAACCATGGAGGACGTCGAGGGCGCCGGCCTGGCCGCACCCCAGGTTGGAGTCAGCCTGCGCGTCTTCACCTACCGGATCGGCGGCGTCGAGGGTCACATCATCAACCCCGTGCTGGAAAACAGCGAGGACTTCCAGCCGGACCAGGTCGAGGGCTGCCTGTCCATCCCGGGCCTCGGCTTCCCCGTCCGCCGGTATCGCCATACCCGGGTGACCGGCGTCGACCTCCACGGCAACCCCGTCGCCGTTGAGGGCGAGGACATGCTGGCGCGCTGCTTCCAGCACGAGACCGACCACCTGGACGGCATCCTCTACACCGACCGGCTTGAGGGCGATGACCGCAAGGCCGCCTTGCGCGCCATGCGCAATGCCAACTACGACGCCATTACGGAACAGACAACCAGCAAGCGCGCGAAGAGCGTCGGGACGAGCTTTGGCGGGTCCAGCTTCGGAATCACCCCGTGAGGGTCCTTTTCGCAGGGACTCCGGCCGTCGCCGTGCCGTCCCTGGACGCGCTGATTGACGCCGGGTTCGACGTCGTCGCTGTCCTCACCCGCCCTGATGCCCCGCTGGGACGCAAACGGGTCCTGACGCCGTCGCCCGTGGCGGCCCGGGCCGCAGAACTCGGCATCGAGATCATCCACGCCGCCAAAGTAGATGCCGGGGTCACTGCCCGCATTGCCGCCGCCGCACCGGACGTCGCGGCGATCGTTGCCTACGGCGGCCTGATTCCCCGTGCGGCCCTCGCTGTTCCCCGCCACGGCTGGGTGAACCTGCACTTCTCCCTGCTGCCGGCCTGGCGCGGCGCCGCCCCCGTGCAGCGCGCCGTCATCGCGGGCGACGACGTCACTGGCGCCGTCACCTTCCGTCTGGAGGAGGGGCTGGACACCGGTCCGGTCTTCGGAACCCTCACCGAGACCGTGCACGCCGGCGACACCGCCGGGGCCTTGCTCGAACGGCTCTCCCACAGCGGTGCGGTCCTGCTGGCCCAGACCCTGTCCGCCATCGACGCCGGCAAGGCCGTCGCGCTGCCGCAACAGGGCGATGTCAGTCTGGCACCCAAACTCAGCCTCGAGGACGGCCGGCTCGACTGGCAGCAGCCTGCACTGGCGATCGGTCGCCGGGCCCGCGGAGTCACGCCGGAGCCTGGCGCCTGGACCATGCTGGACGGCCAGCGGATCAAGCTGGAGCCGGTGCTTCCGGTCCCGGAGTCCGCCGCGCTTCGGCCCGGACAGCTGGCCATGGAGGGGAAACGGGTCCTCGTAGGTACGGGTTCGCACCCGGTGGAACTGACGCGGGTCCAGCCCGCGGGCAAGAAAATGATGACCGCCGCTGATTGGGCGCGTGGGCAGGCAACACTTGAAAGCGTGGTATTCGAATGAGCGAGTCCGGGACCAGCGGCAGCAGCCGAGGCAGTGGCCAGGGCGCCCGCGGCGGCAGCCGGCGCAACGCCCAGGGCAGGGAACGCAACCGCGGCCCGCAGCGCGGCTTCACCGAGAGCACCCCGTCCCAGCGGACCCGCCGCGCCGATCCGGCCCGTCTGGTGGCCTTTGAGGTGCTCCGCGCCGTGGAGGCCGAGGACGCCTACGCGAACCTGGTGCTGCCTGCCCGGATCCGGCACCACGGGCTGGACAAGCGCGACGCCGGATTCGCCACCGAGCTCAGCTACGGCGCCCTCCGCGGCCAGGGCACGTACGACGCCATCCTGGCGCGCTGCGTCGACCGGCCGCTGGACCAGCTGGATCCCGCGATCCTCGACGCCCTGCGGATCGGCGCGCACCAGCTGCTCGCCATGCGCGTGCCCGCCCACGCCGCCCTGGACCAGACTGTGGGGCTGGCCCGCGCGGTAATCGGTGCCGGTCCCTCGGCCCTGATCAATGCGGTGCTGCGCAAAGTCTCCGCCCGCACCCTTGACGAGTGGCTCGAGCTGCTGCTCAGCACCGAGACCGACGCCACCACCATCGCGTCCATCCGCTACGCCCATCCAGCGTGGATCGTGCGTGCGCTCCGGCAATCGCTCGTGGCCCACGGCCGCCCGGCCGCTGAGATTGACGTGCTCCTCGAAGCCGACAACGCCGCGCCCGTGGTGAACCTCGTGGCGCTGCCGGGCGTGGGCAGCCTGGACGAAGCCTTGGAAATGGGGGCTATCCCGGGTGAACTCGTTGAGGGTTCCGCGCTCTCCAGCGGCGGGGACCTCGGCCGGCTCGCCTCGGTCCGGGACGGAAGCACCCGTGTCCAGGACGTCGGCTCGCAGCTAATGGCCCGCGCCATGGCCGCCGTCGATCTCGGCACAGGCCCCGGCACAAAAACCAGCGCAGACCCCGGCACAACAACCGGCACATGCCCCGATGGGCAAGCGGAGACGGACAGCGGGAGTGCGGGGGAGCGCTGGCTGGATCTCTGTGCCGGCCCCGGCGGCAAGGCCGCCCTGCTCGCTGCCCTCGCCCGGCAACGCGGCGCGCACCTGTTGGCCAACGAATCCGCCCCGCACCGTGCCAAACTCGTACGCCAGGCCCTCTCCGCGGTCCCGCGGGACGCCTGGGAGGTCAGGACCGGGGACGGCCGCGACATCGGCGCCGAACAACCCGAATCCTTCGATCGGGTCCTCGTCGATGTCCCGTGCACCGGCCTGGGCGCCCTGCGCCGGCGCCCGGAGTCGCGCTGGCGGCGCACGCCCAAGGACCTCGTGGACCTTGGCCCGCTGCAGCGCCAGCTGCTCAACTCCGCGATCGACGCCGTCAAGCCCGGCGGCGTGGTGGCCTACGTGACATGCTCGCCGCACCCGGCAGAGACGACCGCCGTCGTGAGTGATGTCCTGCGCAAGCGCGAGGATCTCGAGCTCCTCGACGCCGGCGCCGCGCTGGACAGTGTCAGCCTCACCGGCCACCTCGAGGCCGGGCACGAGCTCACCGCCCAGCTCTGGCCGCACGTGCACCAGACGGACGCCATGTTCCTGGCGCTGATTCGCAAGTTGGCCTGAGTTTCACTGATACTGGGGCACTGCCAGCTACATATGAACCAGCTAAGTACGAACGAGAAGGAAATCCATGGCCCAGTGCTGCATCAACCCGAGCATCCTTTCGGCTGACTTCGTCAATCTTGAGGCCGAACTGCGCCGTATCAGCAATGCGGATGCGGTGCACGTGGACGTCATGGACAACCACTTCGTGCCCAACCTGACAATCGGGCTGCCGGTGGTGCAGCGCATCCAGGCCGTCAGCCCGGTGCCGCTGGACGCCCACCTGATGATCGCCGACGCTGACCGCTGGGCACCGGGCTTCGCCGACGCCGGAGTGGCCTCGGTGACGTTCCACGCCGAAGCCTCGATCGCGCCGATCAAACTCGCGCGGGAACTGCGCGCCCGCGGCGCCAAGGCCGGCATGGCGCTGCGTCCGGGGACTGCCGTGGAGCCCTACCTGGATATGCTCCCGGAACTGGATCTGCTGTTGATCATGACGGTGGAGCCAGGATTTGGCGGGCAGTCCTTTTTGGACCTGACGCTGCCCAAGATCCGGCGGGCGCGCGCGGCCATTGACGGCTCCGGCGTCGCAGTGGCGCTGCAAGTCGACGGCGGCATCACCGAGGAGACGATCGTGCGTGCCGCCGAGGCGGGAGCGAACGTCTTTGTGGCAGGGTCAGCCGTCTACGGCGCGGAGGATCCGGCGCAGGCCGTCGAAAGGCTCCGGGCCGCAGGAAGCCGCTGACGCGACGGGCCGGGGCGGTCCCCGCGATGGCTCCCGGCTGCCGCCCGGCCCAGCGCGAAGATGACGCCCGGCGTAACATCGGCATCCCGGGAATAGCCCGGTCAGCCCGGCAGTTGTGTCAGAATAACAACACACATACGTGCTCCGGGGTCGGTGTAAGTCCGAACCGGCGGTGACAGTCCGCGACCCGCGCGCCAGCGCCTTCCCTCGGGAAGGATGCCGGCAAACGGTTGAATCGGTGAAATTCCGGTACCGACAGTTAAAGTCTGGATGAGAGAAGCACGTACAGCTGTTACTGCGGCGCCCAGAAGGCGCCGCATAATTGTGCTGTCGTATACCCCCGGAGCCATCGCGGTTCTTGAGGGAAGGAACGACACACGCATGGACCTCTTGCGATGGCTCTTCGAAGCGCAGATCCCGGTAGGCGGATCTGTCCTGATTCTTCGTGAAGTGCTAGGCAACATCTTTGGCCTCGCCAGCGCCTTCGGCGGCATGCGCCGCCGGGTCTGGGCATGGCCGGTCGGCATCGCCGGCAACCTACTGCTGCTGACGGTCTTCCTGGGCAACGTCTTCGGCTCCGCCACGCCCGCCACGCTGTGGGGCCAGGCCGGACGCCAGATCATGTTCATCGGCGTCGCCCTCTACGGCTGGTACCGCTGGCAGCAGGGCAAGCAGTCCGCCAGCGGCGGGGCAGCCGTCGCGCCGCGCTGGGCCAGCAACAGGACCCGGGTAATTCTGGCCCTCAGCCTCGTGGCCGGGACTGCCGCGCTGACGCCGCTCTTCGACTCGCTGGGCTCCTACCCGCCGGTCTGGGCAGACGCCTGGACGTTCATGGGCTCGCTGCTGGCGACTTACGGCATGGCCCGCGGCTGGACGGAGTTCTGGCTCATCTGGGTGGCGGTGGACATCGTCGGTGTGCCGCTGCTGTTCAGCGCGGGCTACTACGCCAGCGCCGTCATGTACCTCTTCTACGGCTTCTTCACGCTCACCGGATTCTTCGTCTGGTGGCGTGCCTCGAAGGTGGCGAACCGGCCGGTCACGGTCGAGACCGCCTTCCCCGACCCGCTGGTGGTCAAGTGAGTGCCCGCAGCGGCGCCGGCGTGAGCGCCGGATTCAACCCCGCCCCGCTCAATCCGGCCCCGCTCAATCCGGCCCCGCTCAATTCTGCCCCTCTCAAGGCAGCCCCGTTCAGCGCTGCCGAAAACGCTGCAATGCAGGCTGCCCTGGCCGCCGCGGCGCAGGGTCCGCGGGGCGCCAACCCGCTCGTGGGTGCCGTCGTCGTTGGCCCCGACGGAACGGTCCTCGCCACCGGATACCACCGCGGAGCCGGGACTGCCCACGCCGAAGCCGACGCCATCGCCCAGGCGAAGGCGGCGGGACTGGACCTCCGCGGCGCTGCGATCGTGGTCACCCTGGAGCCCTGCAACCACTGCGGGCGCACCGGCCCTTGCGCGCAGGCGATCATCGACGCCGGCATCACCGACGTCATCTACGCCGTCGACGATCCCCATGATCCGGCCGCCGGCGGGGCCGTGACGCTCCGCACCGCGGGTGTCCGGGTCCGCTCCGGACTGGCGGCCGAGGCCGCGCTGGACCTGAACCGGCGCTGGTTCGATGCCGTCGCCGCCAAACGGCCCTTCGTCACGCTGCACATCGCGCAGACCCTCGACAGCCGCATCGCTGCCAGCGACGGCACCAGCCAGTGGATTTCCAGCCCGGAATCGCTCGCGGACAACCACGCCCTGCGGGGACGGATTGATGCCATCCTGGTGGGCACGCAGACGGTGCTGATCGACAACCCCCGGCTCACCGCACGGAACTCCGACGGCGAAGCAGACGGCAAACAGCCGCTGCGGGCCGTCATGGGCTACCGGGGAATTCCCGACGACGCCGCCATCCACGGAGCGGACGGCAACGTCCTGCACCTGGCCACCCGCGATCCGCGCGAAGCCCTGGACCAGCTGTTCGAGAACGGCGTCCGGCACCTCATGGTGGAAGGCGGCTCACGGATACTGAGCGCGTTCCTTGCGGCCGGCCTGGTCGACGAACTCATCGTCTACCTGGCGCCGACACTGCTCGGCTCCGGCACGGCCGCCCTGGAGGGCCTCGGCATCACCACCCTGGCCGATGCCCAACAGTGGGAATGGGATCCGGCGTCCGGGGGAGCCGTCCAGGCCTTCGGCCGCGACCTCCGGCTTCATCTTCGCCCGGCCACCACGGCCGATCCGGCTACTCCGGCTACCCCGGCCGATCCGGCCGCCACCCCTACTTCATCCGATACAACCCCGCGCCGCACCGGCGCGGACACCGCCGCAGGAGGCAATTGATGTTTACCGGAATTATCGCCGAGCAGGGGAAGGTGCTGTCCGTTGAGCGCAACGGGGACAGCAGCGCCACCGTTCGGCTCCACGCGCCCGGCACCACTGACGGCCTCGCCCTGGGTGGCTCCATAGCGGTCAACGGCGTCTGCCTCACCGCCACGCAGATCGACGGCAGGGACTTCAGCGTCGACGTCATGGGCGAGACCCTTGTCCGCAGCACCATCGGAGAGCTCACTGCGGGCGATCCGGTCAATCTGGAACGTTGCGTCCCCGCCGGGGGACGGCTGGACGGTCACGTGGTGCAGGGACACGTCGACGGCGTCGGCCAGCTTTTGGAGCGTGAAGGCCTCGGCAACTGGGACCGGCTCCGGTTCGCTGTGCCGGCCGGACTGGCCCGGTACATCGCCGAAAAGGGGTCCATCGCCGTCGACGGCGTCTCCCTTACCGTCACGACGGTCAGCCCGGCCAACGAGCCGGCGCCCTGGTTTGAAGTGGGGCTGATCCCCACCACCTTGGCCGAGACGGGGCTGGGCCAGAAGCCCCTCGGCGGCCATGTAAACCTTGAGGTCGACGTCCTGGCGAAGTACACCGAGCGCCTGCTGTCCTTTGCCGGTGGAACGTCGCCCGCAGCGCACAGAGCGCCCGACGGCACCGCCGCAGTATCCGCACCCACGGAAGGGGACGCGAAATGAGCCGCGTCAAAGACCACGTGAAAGACCAAGCCGGCCTGGCAGAGGCGCTCCGCGCCGCCGCTTCCGGCGCCGGCCGGGTAGGCCTCGATCCGATCGAGGACGCCATCAGCGCCATGGCAGCCGGGCGCCCGGTCCTGGTGGTGGACAACGAGGACCGCGAGAACGAAGGCGACATCATCTTCGCCGCCGAGCACGCGACCCCGGCGCTGATGGGCTGGACAGTCCGATACAGCTCCGGAGTGATCTGCGTACCGCTCGACGCCGAGCGCGCCGACGCGCTGGCCCTGCCGCCGATGGTGGCAATCAACGAAGATGCCAAGGGCACCGCCTACACCGTGTCCTGCGACGCCGCGGTGGGTATCAGCACCGGAATTTCCGCCACAGACCGCGCCCTGACGGCCCGGATCCTGGCCGACCCGCAAAGCCAGCCAAATTCCTTGACCCGTCCCGGGCATGTTTTTCCTCTCCGCGCCGTTAAGGGGGGAGTGCGGGAACGTCCCGGCCACACCGAGGCGGCCGTGGACCTGTGCCGGCTGGCCGGCCTGGAGCCCGTGGGAGTGATAGCAGAGCTTGTGTACGACAACGGAGAAATGATGCGGCTGGACGGATTGCGCGGCTTTGCGGTTGAGCATGGCTGCCCGCTGATTTCGATTGCGGATCTGGTGGCGTACCTTGAAGCAGGACAGCACGGCAGCCACGCAACGGACCCCGTCTGATGGAGGAGAAATAATGACGACTTCGGAGACCCGCGAAGAGACGGCCATGGCCCGCCAGCCGCATCCGGTCAGCGCAGGACCCATCGTCCAGCTGCCCACCGCCTTTGGCGATTTCGTGGCACAGGCATGGACCGATCTGGCCACCGGCGCGGAGCACTTGGCGGTCAGTTCACCGATGGCCCCGGCTGATGGCCAGCCCCCGCTGGTCCGCCTCCATTCGGAATGCCTTACCGGCGATGTGTTCGGGTCCTTCCGCTGCGACTGCGGCGAACAGCTGGCCTATGCCCTCGAGCTGATCAACGAACTCGGCGGGACTCTGCTCTACCTGCGTGGCCAGGAGGGTCGCGGAATCGGCCTGGCGAACAAGATGAAGGCCTACGCCCTGCAGGAGGCCGGTTTTGACACCGTCGAGGCCAACGAGCAGCTCGGGCTGCCGGTCGACGCGCGCTGCTACAAGGCCGCCGCCCAGATCCTCGCGGAGATGGGACTTCACGAGATCCGGCTCCTGAGCAACAACCCGGACAAGCAGGACCGGCTCGCCCAGGCAGGCGTCAAGGTAGTGGAGATGGTCCCCACGGAGGTTCCCTCCCGGGAGCAGAACATCCGATACCTGCAGACGAAGAAGGACCGGATGGACCATCGCCTGGTCCTGGACGGTGAACCCGCACCGGCCGCCGGCCTGCCCGGATTCGAACACGACCAAGACTGACCGGGCGGCCCCGCAGGCTGCCCGCAACCGCTTCGCCCCGCTTTACCTGCCAGCCCGTCCGGCCCGTCCTGCTTAGGACAGCCGGCAGGGCGGCCGGTCGGCGGCCCAACCACCAGACTCAACAGCAAGGAATACCCTATGAGCGGCCACGGCGCCCCCCAGATCGATCTCAGCACTTTCAAGCCCGAGGAAACCTCACGGCTCAAGCTGGCCATTGTTGCTGCGAGCTGGCACACCCAGATCATGGACGGACTGCTCGACGGCGCCCTGCGCGCCGCGAAGGACGCCGGGATCAGTGAGCCGACGGTCCTGCGCGTGCCCGGCACGTTTGAGCTTCCTGTCGCTGCGGCCCGGCTGGCACCGCACTTCGACGCCGTCGTGGCGCTCGGCGTCGTCATCCGGGGCGGCACGCCGCACTTCGAATATGTCTGCGAGGCGGCCACCCTGGGCCTGACCGAGGTCAGCGTCCGTACCGGCATCCCCGTGGGCTTCGGCGTGCTGACGTGCGACACCGAGCAGCAGGGGATCGACCGGGCCGGCCTGCCGGGGTCCACCGAGGACAAGGGGCACGAGGCGGTTACCGCTGCCCTGGCCACGGCAGTGACCCTCAAGCAGTTCGGCTGAGTCCCCAAGCTGCAGCCACGGCCGGCGCGGGCGCCACCCTGGCCGCCCGCGCCGGCCGTGGTTGACGTGCTGTGCAATACCTCACATCCTCACCGTCATGCAACGGCCCGGCAGGCGTTCCCGCGCCGGGAGCAAGTAGGCTTGGGGGCGTGAAGAATTTCGAGTCGCTGTTCGCAGAACTGAGTGAAAAGGCAGCCGTCCGCCCGGAGGGCTCCCGCACCGTCGCCGAACTGGATTCCGGAGTCCATGGCATCGGCAAGAAGGTCGTGGAGGAAGCAGCCGAGGTTTGGATGGCTGCCGAATATGAATCCGATGAGGCCGCCGCGGAGGAAATTTCGCAGCTGCTGTACCACCTGCAGGTTCTGATGCTCGCCAAAGGACTCACCCTGGAAGACGTCTACAAGCATCTTTAGCCGCGCCCGCACCGGAAACCGCCATGACTTTGCTGGCGGATCCCGTGCACCGCGTGGCCGATGTGCCCCAACAGATCCTTCCGAATCCAAGAGAGACTTTTCCCATGCTTAGAGTTGCCGTCCCGAACAAGGGATCCCTGTCCGAAGCTGCCGCGGCGATGCTGGCCGAGGCCGGCTACCGCCAGCGCCGCGATACCCGCGAGCTTGTCATGGTGGACCCGGACAACGATATTGAGTTCTTCTTCCTGCGCCCGCGCGACATTGCCGTGTATGTGGGCCAGGGAACGCTCGACGTCGGCATCACCGGCCGCGACCTGCTGCTCGACGCAGAGGTCGAGGCTGAGGAGCTGCTGCCGCTGGGCTTCGCCGCTTCCACCTTCCGCTTCGCCGGCCCGATAGGCGACTTCACCGAGGTCGCCCAGCTCGAGGGCAAGCGCCTGGCCACGAGCTACGACGGACTGTTGCGCGGCTACCTGGCCGAGCGCGGCATCAACGCCAAGGTGGTCCGCCTTGATGGCGCCGTGGAATCCTCCGTCCGCCTCGGCGTCGCGGACGCGATCGCCGACGTCGTCGAGACGGGCACCACGCTCAAGGCCGCCGGCATGGAGATCTTCGGCGAGCCGATCCTGAATTCAGAGTCGGTGCTGATCGGCCGCAAGGGCGAGCAGAATCCGGCCACCGAGGTACTGATCCGCCGGCTCCAGGGCGTCCTCGTGGCCCGGCAGTACGTGATGATGGACTACGACATCCGCAAGGAACTCGTGGAGCAGGCCGCCGGACTCACTCCAGGCCTGGAATCGCCCACCGTCTCGCCGCTGCGCGATTCGGACTGGGTGGCCGTCCGCTCGATGGTCCCCAAGCGGGAAACCAACCGGATCATGGACGAGCTCTACGACCTCGGCGCCCGCGCCATCCTGGTCAGCAGCATCCACGCCTGCCGCATCTAGGCGCCCACCCGCCGGGTCCCACCGCTAAATCCCTGCAGCAATTACCCGCCAGCCATTACCAGGAGAAGTCATGACTGTTGCCGTGCGCGTCATCCCGTGTCTCGACGTCGATGCCGGCCGCGTGGTCAAGGGCATCAACTTTGAGGGGCTCCGCGACGCCGGGGACCCGGTGGAACTGGCGCACCGCTACGACAACAGCGGCGCCGACGAGCTGACGTTCCTTGACGTCACGGCGTCCTCCGGCAACCGGGAGACCACGTTCGACGTTGTCCGCCGCACCGCCGAGGAAGTCTTCATCCCGCTGACGGTCGGCGGCGGCGTCCGCGGCGTGGCTGAGGTGGACAAACTCCTGCGCTGCGGCGCGGATAAGGCTGCCATCAACACCGCGGCCGTGGCCCGGCCGGACGTGATCGACGAGATCACCCGGCACTTCGGTTCCCAGGTCCTGGTGCTCTCCCTCGACGCCAGGCGCACCCGTCCGGGCTCGCAGCCCACGGCGTCAGGCTTCGAGGTCACCACGCACGGCGGACGGCAGGGGACCGGAATCGATGCCATCGCCTGGGCGCGGGAAGCGGCCGACCGCGGGGTGGGTGAAATCCTGCTGAACTCGATCGACGCCGACGGCACCAAGGACGGCTTCGACCTGGAACTGATCCGCCTGGCGCGGGCCGGGGTCAAGGTCCCACTCATCGCCTCCGGCGGCGCCGGCAGGCCGGAGCACTTCCCGCCGGCCGTGGCAGCAGGCGCAGACGCCGTCCTGGCGGCCTCGGTCTTCCACTTCGGCCCGCTGGACATGATCGCGCAGGTCAAGGCGGCGATCCACGAGGCAGGCTTCGAAGTCCGCTGATTCCGGACTTGAGACTGCGGACAAAAAACGCGGGGCTGGTATCTGGTACCAGCCCCGCGTTTTCGTTTGTACTCTTAGGCTGCAGCGGTGGGTTAGAGGCCGACTTCGGCGGACTGCAGGAGCGCGACCGCGTCCGGCTGGCCTTCGAACGTCACGAGGGCGTGGCGGGTGCGGCCGTGGGCGTGCATGAGGAGCTCGCCCGGCTCGCCCACGATGGCCACCGACACGGGGGCGCGTTTGGCCACATGCCGCGGACCGGAGGGGCTCACCAGCACAATGCCCAGGTCCACACCGCGGTACAGGATGGCCGCCCGCTTGACGAGCTCATCCCACAGGGCGTCCGAGTATGCCTGGTCCAGGGCCCGCGGGGCCCAGCGGTCCACAGCGCGGCGGACGTCCTCGGTGTGCACGAAGTACTCGATCAGGTTGGAGCTCTCGTCCAGGGCCTTGATCCGCAACGGAGACAGGGCCGGGGGACCGGCACGGAAGTCGTTGACCAGCTTGGCGTAGTCCTCTGAGGTCTTCAGCGTGCGCGCCAGTTCGGCCGTTGCCTGGTCTGACGCCTTGGAGAGGCGTTTGATCAGCAGGCCCAGTCCGACGGCGATTTTGCGCTCGCGCAGGTACAAGTGCGCGGCAAGATCGCGGGTGAGCCAACCTGTGCAGAGCGTGGCGGCATCAGGGCCGGCCGCCAGCAGGGTTTCGGCCAGGACTTCTCGGGACGGTTCGACGAAATGCATCACTTGTGAAACTAGCACGAGACGGCCGTGCGTGGGCACAGGAATCGCCGCCGCAACCGTCCCTGGCGGCATCATCCGGCGGGGGACCGCGGCGGGCGCCCTGATTGGGCCACAGTGTTAAGCGGCGGGACGGACCCGCAGGCCGACCGCCTGCCCGGAGGCACTAGACTTGATCTGATGTCTGAGCAGCCCGCCCCCGCCCCCAGCCCCGTCAACGGCAGCGCCGTCGATGGCAGCCCCACCAACGGCAGCCCCCTTCCGGCCGGGCTGGCGGACGCCCTCAAACGGGACAGTACCGGCCTGGTGGCCGCGATCGTCCAGCAGTTCGATACCCACGAGGTACTGATGCTGGGCTGGATGGACGACGAGGCGCTGCACCGCACCATGACGAGCGGACGCGTGACCTTCTTTTCGCGGTCCCGCCAGGAGTACTGGCGCAAGGGCGACACCTCCGGCCACGTGCAATGGGTCAAGTCGCTCGCCATGGACTGCGACGGCGATGCCCTGCTGGTCCGGGTCGACCAGGTCGGCGCGGCCTGCCACACCGGAACCCGGACCTGCTTCGACGGGCGCGAGCTCGACGCCGTCGTCGGCCACGGAGGCTAAACGCCCCCGGCGAAGGACCCCGGCAAACGCCACAGGCAAAGGAACACCGGCAGAGCGCCCCGGCGCTTCCACAGCTTCACGAACCGGACCCCACACTGGATCCCATCACCGGATCCTGTGACAGGTCCACCTAAAGAACAGGCGGAAAGCACAGCCATGCAGGACCTTGGAATCATCAGCCCCGGCCTCGAAGAGTTCCGCGAACTCGCAGGCCACAGCCGCGTCATCCCTGTCCGGCTCAAGGTGCTGGCTGACGCCGAAACCCCGATCGGGCTCTACCGCAAGCTCGCCCAGGGCCAGCCCGGGACGTTCCTGATGGAATCGGCGGCGGTCGGCGGCGCCTGGTCCCGCTATTCCTTCATCGGCTCCCGCTCCCGGGCCACCCTGACCACCAAGGACGGCAACGCGCACTGGCTGGGCGAGCCCCCGGTCGGTGTGCCGCTGGACGGCAACCCGGTGGACGCCATCCGCGACACCGTCGCAGCGCTGCGCACCGAGCGCTTCGACGGCCTCCCGCCGTTCACGTCCGGCCTGGTCGGATTCCTGGGCTGGGAAACCGTCCGGCACTGGGAGAAACTGACCAGCCCGCCGGAGGACGACCTCCAGCTGCCGGAAATGGCCCTCAACCTCGTCACGGACATGGCGGTCCACGACAACATGGACGGCACCGTCCTGCTGATCGCCAACGCCATCAACTTCGACAACAGCACCGAACGCGTCGACGACGCCTGGTACGACGCCGTCGCCCGCGTCAAAGCCCTGCTGGAAAAGATCAGCCGTCCCGTGGAGCAGCCTGTCTCCGTACTCGAAACAGCCGCCCTGGATTTCGCGTCGAGCGTGCAGGAACGCTGGGACGAATCCGAGTACCTGGCCGCCCTGGACCGCGGCAAGGAGGCGATCGTGGACGGCGAGGTCTTCCAGGTGGTGATCTCCCGCCGCTTCGAAATGGAGTGCGGCGCCGACCCCCTCGACGTCTACCGGGTCCTGCGGAACACCAACCCCAGCCCCTACATGTACCTCTTCAGCTTCGAGGACGCCGCTGGCCGCGAGTACACGATCGTCGGCTCCTCGCCGGAGGCCCTGGTCACCGTGACGGGGGATGAGGTCATCACCCACCCCATCGCCGGCTCACGGCCGCGCGGCAAGACGGTGGAGGCGGACAAGGCCCTGGCCGAGGAACTGCTGGCAGACGAGAAGGAACGCGCCGAGCATCTGATGCTGGTCGATCTGTCCCGCAACGACCTCTCCAAGGTCTGCGTCGCAGGATCTGTCGACGTCACGCAATTCATGGAAGTGGAACGCTTCAGCCACATCATGCACCTGGTGTCCACGGTGGTGGGCGAGCTGGCCCCGGCCGCCAAGGCCTATGACGTTCTCAAGGCCACGTTCCCGGCCGGCACCCTCTCCGGTGCCCCTAAGCCGCGGGCCCTGCGCCTCCTGGACGAACTTGAACCGCACCGGCGCGGTATCTACGGTGGCGTGGTGGGTTACCTGGACTTCGCCGGGGACATGGACATGGCGATCGCGATCCGCTCGGCCCTGCTCCGGGAAGGACGCGCCTACGTCCAGGCCGGCGGCGGGATCGTGGCCGATTCCGTCAACCCCACCGAGGCCCAGGAAACCGTGAACAAGGCCGCCGCCCCGCTCCGCGCCGTGCACACCGCCACTTCGCTGCACAACATCACCGCCGACACGGTGCCCGACGCCGGGGCGGACAACTGATGGAGCAGCCGCACGCCTCTGCCAAGGACACCGCCAAGAACACCGTGAAAACCACCACGCTGCCCGCCGTTCCCGGCTGGGCCCGCAAGTCCACCCTGGTCCTGGTGATCGCTGCCCTGGCGCTGGCTGTGTTCGGGACCACCACCCAGACCTGGCTCACAGTGCACCTTGACCCCACGCAGCTCGGCGCGGCCGTGGCCAGCCAGGACGGCCTGCAGGTCCAGGGCAGCAAGGCCGCGACCACTGTGACGGCCCTGGCGCTTGTTGCCCTGGCCGGCGGCCTGGCGGCCTCCATCGCTGGCCGCGTGGCCCGCTGGGTCATCACGGCGATCATCCTCCTCGCGGCCGCGGGTATCGTCGCCGCGGCAGCGGTCGTGCTGGCGGACCCTCTGTCCGCGGCGCAGGGATCAATCGCGGCCGCCACCGGGATCAGTGGCAGCAGTGTGCAGGTGGACGTAACAGTGTTCCCCGTTCTCGCCGTCGTCGCCGGGGCCCTGTTGGGACTCAGCGCCTTGGCGATCGTGCCGGCCGGCCGTTACTGGAAGAGCCGCACCAAATATGACGCGGCAGCCGCCGGGCCCGCCGCCGGCGGGACTGCAGTTGGTGGTACTGCCGCGGCCGCCCCCGCGGACGAGATCGACAGCTGGGACCGGTTGTCCCGCGGCGACGACCCCACCTGAGCCGATGCCGCGGGCGCGGCCAGCGACGCGACTAGCAACGCGGCCAAAACACACAGCCAAAAAATGGCAGAATGTAAGCAGTATTCATCCTGAGGAGATTTCAATGAGCAAAGCCACTGTTTCCGCATCCACGTCCGCTGCGCCGAAGGGCGTCTACGACGACGTCGACCACAGCGAAGCACCGGGTCACGGCAACAGCCCGGCCGCGTGGACTTGCGTGATCGTGATGCTGGTCGGCGCCCTCATTGCGTCCATCGCCTTCGTCATCGCCAACACGCCGATCTTTGTCGCGGGTGCGGCGATCATGGTGATCGGGCTGCTCGCCGGCTGGGCCATGCGCAAGGCCGGCTACGGCGTCGGCGGCAGCAAGCTGAAGAACTCCGGCCACTGAGCGTGAGCGTTCTCGACGACATCAATGCCGGTGTCAGGGAGGATATGCAGGCGCGCCAGCGTCTGGTCACGCTCGCGGAACTGAAGGAGCGCGCCGCCGCGGCGGCGCCCGCCCGTGACGCCTGGGCCGCCCTGGGCGGCACCTCCAGCACCCGGGACCAGCTCAAGGTCATCGCCGAAGTTAAGCGCCGCAGCCCGTCCAAGGGCCGGCTGGCGGACATCGCCGATCCCGCGTCCCTCGCCGCGCAGTACGCCGACGGCGGGGCCGCCGTGATCAGCGTCCTGACCGAGGAGCGCCGCTTCGGCGGCTCCCTCGCCGACCTCGACGCCGTACGGGCCGCAGTGGACATTCCGCTGCTGCGCAAGGACTTCATGGTTGACGAGTACCAGATCTGGGAGGCCCGTGCCCACGGTGCCGACCTGATCCTGCTGATCGTGGCTTCGCTCTCGGACGCCCAGTTGCGCGAATTTACGGCCCTCAGCCGCGAGCTCGGCATGAACGTGCTGGTGGAGACGCATACCGCCGGGGAAATCGAGCGTGCGGTGGCCGCGGAGGCCCGGATCATCGGCGTCAACGTGCGCAACCTCAAGACGCTCGACGTCGACCGTTCCGTCTTCGCGGAGCTGGCCGGCAGCATTCCCGCCGGCGCCCTCGTGGTCGCCGAATCCGGTGTGCGCAACGTTGAGGACGTCAAACACTACGCGGCCCGCGGCGCCAACGCGGTCCTGGTCGGCGAGGCGCTGGTCAGTGACGCGACGCCCCGCAAGCGGATCGCCGAGTTCATGGCTGCCGGCGCAACGGCAATCGCCGCCCGCGCCTGAGGCCGGCCGGTCCTGGCGCCTCCGTCCGGACCGTAAGCGGTACCGGGCCCGCCATTTGCCCGGACAATGAGCGGATCTCGTCTGCAGATCCGCAAAGCTAGCAGTGGAACAGGATGGTGAGACTGATGGTCGATGCGCCAGCAGCCGGCTCTGACGAAAGTGCCGTGGACGCGTTCCTGCAGGGCGAACGCCCCCAGGAGCATCCCGCGCAGGGCGAACCGTCCCTGCGGCACGCCCCGGGGCCATACTTCGGGAACTACGGCGGCCGCTGGATGCCCGAGTCGCTCATCGCGGCCCTGGACGAGCTCGAGGACACCTTCGAGAAGGCCAAGGCCGATCCGGAGTTCACAGCCCAGATCGCCGACCTGAACAAGAACTACTCGGGCCGCCCGTCCCTGCTGACCGAGGCCAAGCGCTTCGCCGAGCACGCCGGCGGGGTTCGGATCTTCCTGAAGCGCGAAGACCTCAACCACACCGGCTCGCACAAGATCAACAACGTCCTGGGCCAGGCGCTGCTCGCCAAGCGGATGGGCAAGACCCGCGTCATCGCCGAAACCGGTGCCGGCCAGCACGGTGTTGCCAGCGCCACGGCGGCAGCCCTGCTGGGCCTGGAATGCGTGGTCTACATGGGTGCCGAGGATTGCCGCAGACAGTCCCTCAACGTGGCCCGGATGGAGCTCCTCGGCGCCACGGTCATCCCGGTGACCAACGGATCCCAGACGCTCAAGGACGCCATCAACGAGGCCCTGCGCGACTGGGTTGCGAACGTGGGCAACACGCATTACCTGCTGGGCACTGCCGCCGGCGCACACCCGTTCCCGGCCATGGTCCGCTACTTCCACGAAGTGATCGGCGAGGAAGCCCGGGCCCAGATCCTGGATCAGACGGGCCGGCTTCCGGACGCCGTCTGTGCCTGCATCGGCGGCGGCTCCAACGCGATCGGCATCTTCCACGGCTTCCTCGATGACCCGTCGGTCAAGATCTACGGCTTCGAGGCCGGCGGCGAAGGCGTCGAAACCGGACGCCACGCGGCAACCATTACGCTCGGCAAACCCGGTGTGCTGCACGGCGCGCGTTCCTACCTGATGCAGGACGACGACGGCCAGACCATCGAGTCGCACTCCATCTCGGCGGGCCTGGACTACCCCGGGGTCGGCCCCGAGCACTCCTACCTCGCCGACATCGGCCGGGTCAGCTACGAGCCCATCACGGACAGCGAAGCCATGGAGGCCTTCCGGCTCCTGTGCCGCACCGAGGGCATCATCCCCGCCATCGAGTCCGCCCACGCCCTCGCCGGCGCCATCAAAGTGGGGCAGCGGCTCGCCGCGGACGCGGCCACAGGCAACGCAACAGGCGCGGCCGACAAGATTGTGATCGTGAACCTCTCCGGCCGCGGCGACAAGGACGTGGCCACCGCCGCGGAATGGTTCGACCTGCTGGACAAGGACTCACCTGAAGCAGTAATCGCCAAAGAGGGGGAACAGCTGTGAGCACCAGCCAGGACGGCAACCAGAACGCCGCGCAGCACGCCAGCAAGTCGGCGGCGGCCATTGACCGCGCCCGCGCCCAGGGAAGGGCGGCCCTGATCGGCTACCTGCCGGCCGGCTACCCGAGCGTTGAAGACACCATCGCCGCCGGCATCGCCCTGGCCGAGAACGGCGCCGACCTCATCGAGATCGGCATCCCGTACTCCGACCCGGTCATGGACGGCCAGGTCATCCAGGCGGCCACGACTGAGGCCCTCGCGAAGGGCTTCCACGTCCGGGAGGTCTTCGACGTCGTCCGCGGCATCACGAGCAAGACCGACGCCGCCGTGCTGGTCATGACCTACTGGAACCCCGTAGTCCGGATGGGCGTGGACGAGTTCTCCCGCCGCCTGGCCGAGGCCGGGGGAGCCGGGCTGATCACCCCCGACCTCATCCCGGACGAGGCCGCCGAATGGATGGCCGCCTCCGACAAGTACGGACTGGACCGGGTGTTCCTCGTGGCTCCCTCGTCTTCCCCGGAACGCATGAAACGCACTGTCGATGCGAGCCGCGGCTTCGTGTACGCCGTCTCCATCATGGGCGTCACCGGCGCCCGGACCTCGGTCAGCTCGGCGGCCAGGAACGTAGTCGCCGCCGCGCACGCCGCGGGCGCCGAACGCGTCTGCGTGGGCCTCGGCGTCTCCAACGCAGGCCACGTCCGCGAGATCGCCGAGTATGCGGACGGCGTGATTGTGGGCACCGCCCTCGTCGCGGCTATCCGGGACGGCGGCGTGGATGCGGTAGCGTCCTTGACGAAAGACCTCAGCACCGGCCTTACCAGGGAAGAAGCGTAAGCAATGCAGTCAGTCCTCCACGCGGCGGCGATGATTCCCGCGAGCATTCCGAGCCCCAGCTGGTCCGGATTCGACATCCCGCTGCCGTGGGGGGCCCTGCGCATCCACGCCTACGCCCTGTGCATCCTCGCCGGCATCATTGCCGGCCTGTGGCTCACCTCCGTCCGCTGGGCGCGCCGCGGCGCACCCGAGGGCAGCGTCTGGGACATCGCCATCTGGGCCATCCCGTTCGGCATCATCGGCGGACGGCTTTACCACGTGTTCTCCTCGCCGGATGCCTACTTTGGTCCCGGATTCGATGGCACGGGCGATCTGTCCTTGATTCCGCAGATCCAGCGCGGCGGCCTGGGCATTTGGGGCGCCGTCCTGCTGGGTGCCGTGGGCGCCTGGATCGGGTGCCGGCGTGCCGGGGTGAAGCTGAGCGCCTTCATGGACGCGGCGGCCCCCGGGCTATTGCTGGCCCAGGCGATTGGCCGGTGGGGCAACTACTTCAACCAGGAGCTCTTCGGCGGCCCCACCACGCTTCCGTGGGGGCTGCAGATCGATCCCAACAACCCGAACTTCCCGGCTGGCATGCCGGCAGAGACGCTTTTCCACCCGACGTTCCTCTACGAGTCGTTGTGGAACCTGGCCGGCGTGCTGATCCTGCTGGCCCTGGACCGGAAATTCAACTTCCGCCGTGGCCGGCTCTTCTGCGTCTACGCCATGTACTACACCCTTGGCCGCGTCTGGATCGAGGCCATGCGGATCGACGACGCCGAGCAGATCACCCTCTTCGGGCTCACCACCAGGCTCAACGTCTGGACCAGCATCATTGTCTTTGCCGGAGCCCTGCTCGCCTTCATCATCCTGGGCCTGCGCAAGCCCTCCGAGCCGGACACCCCGTTCCTCCCGGGCCGCGAACCGGCGGAGAGCAAGCCGTTGGAGTCTAAGTCGGCAGAGTCAAAGACGGACACTGAAGCGGCCGACGCCGACCGCACCACCGGCGCGGCGGGCGCTGCCGGACCGGCCGCCGTCTCCGGGGCCAACGCCCGGGCCAATGACGCCGCCGAGGGGGACCGCACCACCGTTCCCGCGGAGGCAACAGTTGTCCGCCATGCGGACTCTGCTGTCTCAGATAGTGAATCCCGTGCTAATCTCCGGAATAATCAAAGCGGACCAGTTCGCGCATCCGAGGATGCGGACAAGGACTCCACCGGCGGCACCGCGCCCGCCAACGGAGCTCCGGCAGCCGGAGTAGTATCCGGCCGCCAGGGATCTGGAACCGCGCCGGAGGCTGAGGGCACCAAGTAGCTCAGCACCGGCAGCTCGGGTTGCGGAGCCACCGCTCGCAAGACCCGACTCCACAGCGTCGTGGCAAGAGGGCTTGCTGCGGACAGCAGATAGACGCTGTCCTTGCAAGCCCGGGCCAGCACCTGCGTAACTGTTAGTACAGGAGGCCGGGCTGGCCTACAATTCCAGTTAGAAAACACTCTGTTGCGCCCGTCACACACCGGCGTTCCGAGTGGGGCCAATGTTGTCCCTCCCATACGCACGATCAGGAGGAAGGACGTCTCCAATGACCCAAACTCTTCACAGCCCCAGCTGGTCCGATCCGGACCCGACCCCGGCTGCCGCGTCACCCTTCAGCCGGTTCGCGGCGATTCCGGCAGCCGCCGGACTCTACAACCCGGAGAACGAAAAGGACGCCTGCGGCCTGGCCATCATCGCCACGCTCCGCGGCGAGCCTGGCTATGACATCGTCGACGCCGCCCTGACCGCCCTGCGCAACCTCGAGCACCGCGGTGCCGTGGGCGCCGATGAAGGTACCGGCGACGGCGCCGGCCTCCTCATGCAGGTGCCGGACGAATTCTTCCGCGCGGTCACGGACTTCGAACTTCCGGCCCCCGGACAGTACGTCGTGGGAACCGCCTTTCTGCCGGCCGAGCAGCGCGAATCGGACGCCGCCCGGTCCGGCATCGAAGGCCTCGCCGCGGACGAGGGCCTGACCGTCCTTGGCTGGCGCGAAGTCCCGATCGTGGCCGACCTAGTCGGGGCCATGGCCCGGGCCTGCATGCCGCACTTCTCGCAGCCCTTCTTCGCTTCCAGCACCGGGGAAACCCTCGAGCGCAACGAGCTCGATTCCCGCGCCTGGCGGATCCGCAAGCGCGCCCAGAACAAGTTCGGCGTGTACTTCCCGTCGCTGTCCTCCCGGACCATCGTCTACAAGGGCATGCTCACCACCGCGCAGCTGGAACCGTTCTACCCGGACCTTTCGGATAAGCGCTTCAAGACCAAGCTCGCGATCGTCCACTCGCGCTTCTCGACCAACACGTTCCCGTCCTGGCCCCTGGCCCAGCCGTTCCGCACCATCGCGCACAACGGCGAGATCAACACGGTCAAGGGCAACCGCAACTGGATGCGGGCACGGCAGTCGCAACTGTCCAGCCCGCTGCTGGGGGACTCACCCGAAGAGCTGTACCCGATCTGCACCCCGGGCGCCTCGGACTCGGCTTCGTTCGATGAGGTGGCGGAACTGCTCTGGCTCTCCGGCCGGCCCATCACGCACTCGATCATGATGATGATCCCGGAGGCGTGGGAAAACCACGCCACCATGGATCCGGCCCGCCGCGCCTTCTACGAGTACCATTCGATGCTCATGGAGCCGTGGGACGGCCCGGCGGCCGTCTCCTTCACGGACGGCAACCTGGTCGGCGCCACGCTGGACCGCAACGGGCTGCGCCCGGGCCGGTACTGGATCACCGAGGACGGCCTCATCATCTTCGCCTCCGAGGTCGGCGTGATCGACGTCGAACCCTCCAAGGTGGTCAAGAAGGGCCGCGTCTCACCGGGCAAGATGTTCCTGGTGGACACCGGGGCCGGCCGGATCATCGACGACGCCGAGGTCAAGGCCGAGGTCGCCGCCGCGAACCCCTGGGCCGAATGGGTCAAGGACAACCTGATCGACCTCAACCACCTGCCCGAGCGCGAGCACGTCGTGCACACCGCCGCCTCGGTCAACATCCGCCAGCGGACCTTCGGCTACACCACCGAGGAACTGAAAATCCTGCTGGGCCCGATGGCCCGCACGGGCGCAGAACCTCTCGGCGCAATGGGCTCCGACACTCCGGTGGCCGTGCTGTCCAAGCGCCCGCGGCTGCTCTTTGACTACTTCGTGCAGTCCTTCGCACAGGTCACCAACCCGCCGCTGGACGCCATCCGTGAAGAACTCGTCACGTCCCTGACGTGCGCGATCGGCCCGAACGGCAACCTGCTGGACACCAAGCAGGTCCGCCAGCCGCAGGTCTCGCTGCCGTTCCCCGTGATCAACAACGACCAGCTCGCCAAGATCGCGAACATCGAGAGTGCCGACGGCGGCAAGGTCGCCATGAAAGTCCGCGGACTGTACCGCCCGGAAGGTGGCGAGAACGCCCTCCGCGCCCGGCTCACCGAAATCTGCGAGCAGGTCTCCGGCGCCATCAACCGCGGCGTCCAGTACGTGGTGCTCTCGGACCGCGACTCGAACGCCCAGTGGGCGCCCATCCCGTCCCTGCTGCTCGTCAGCGCCGTTCACCACCACCTGCTGCGCAGCGCCAACCGCACCAAGACCGCCCTCGTGGTGGAGGCCGGCGACGTCCGCGAGACGCACCACGTCGCCGTCCTCATCGGCTACGGCGCCTCCGCCGTGAACCCGTACCTGGCCATGGAATCCGTGGAACAGCTCATCGCCTCCGGCGACGTCGTGGGGGTCACCCCGCAGGACGGCGTCTACAACCTGATCAAGGGCCTCGGCAAGGGCGTCCTGAAGATCATGTCCAAGATGGGCATCTCCACCGTGGCCTCCTACACCGGTGCCCAGACCTTCGAAGCCCTCGGCCTCGGCCAGGACCTGGTGGACGAGTACTTCTCCGGCACGCATTCCCAGCTCGGCGGCGTCGGCCTCGATGTCATTGCTGCCGAAGTCCTGGCACGGCACCGCATGGCCTACCCCGAGAACGGCATCGAACTGCCGCACCAGCCCCTGCTCGGCGGCGGCGAATACCAGTGGCGCCGCGACGGCGAACCCCACCTGTTCAACCCGGAGACCGTCTTCCGGCTGCAGCACGCGACGCGTGAACGCCGCTACGACATCTTCAAGGCCTACACCCGCGGCGTGGACGACCAGTCCGAGAACCTCATGACCCTGCGCGGACTGCTGAAGTTCAAGGCCGGTCTTCGTCCCGCGGTGCCGCTTGAGGAAGTGGAAGCGGTTTCGAGCATCGTCAAGCGGTTCTCCACCGGTGCCATGAGCTACGGTTCCATCTCCAAGGAAGCCCACGAGACCCTCGCGATCGCCATGAACCGGCTGGGCGGCAAGTCCAACACCGGTGAAGGCGGCGAGGACGTGGACCGCCTGCTCGATCCCGCACGCCGTTCCGCGGTCAAGCAGATCGCCTCCGGCCGCTTTGGCGTCACCAGCCTGTACCTGTCCAACGCGGACGACATCCAGATCAAGATGGCGCAGGGTGCCAAGCCCGGCGAAGGCGGCCAGCTGATGGCGCAGAAGGTCTACCCCTGGGTGGCCCGCACGCGGCACTCCACACCCGGCGTCGGCCTCATTTCGCCGCCCCCGCACCACGACATCTACTCGATCGAGGACCTCGCGCAGCTGATCTACGACGCCAAGCGCGCCAACCCGTCGGCGCGGGTGCACGTCAAGCTCGTCTCCGAGGTCGGGATCGGCACCGTGGCGGCCGGCGTCACCAAGGCGAAGGCCGACGTCGTGCTGGTTTCCGGACACGACGGCGGTACCGGCGCCTCGCCGCTGAACTCGCTCAAGCACGCCGGTGTCCCGTGGGAACTCGGCCTCGCTGAGACCCAGCAGACGCTCATGCTCAATGGCCTGCGCGACCGTGTGGTGGTGCAGGTGGATGGCCAGCTCAAGACCGGCCGCGACGTCGTGATCGCCGCGCTGCTCGGCGGCGAGGAGTTCGGTTTCGCCACCGCTCCGCTGGTGGTCTCCGGCTGCATCATGATGCGTGTCTGCCACCTGGACACCTGCCCGGTCGGCGTCGCGACGCAGAACCCCGAGCTGCGCTCCAGGTTCAACGGCAAGCCCGAGTTCGTGGTGAACTTCTTCGAATTCCTTGCCGAGGAAGTCCGCGAAATCCTCGCGGAACTGGGTTTCCGCAGCATCGAGGAGGCGATCGGCCATGCCGAGATGCTCGACTCCCGCGACGCGATCAACCACTGGAAGGCCGAAGGGCTGGACCTGGATCCGATCCTGCACGGCCTCGAGTTCGACGACGACGCGCCGCTGCGCAATCTCACCGGCCAGAACCACGAACTCGACAAGCACTTCGACCAGCGCCTGATCGCCATGGCGGCCGAAGCCCTCAGTGACCGCACGCCGGTGAAGATCTCCGTGAACGTCATCAACACGGACCGCTCGGTCGGCACAATGCTCGGCCACGTGGTCACGAAGACCTTCAGCACCGACGTCCTGGCCACGGACACCATTGACATCACGCTCAATGGCACCGCCGGCCAGTCGCTCGGGGCGTTCCTGCCGGCCGGCATCACGCTGCGCATGTTCGGCGACTCCAACGACTACGTCGGCAAGGGACTGTCCGGCGGCCGCATCATCGTCCGGCCGGACCGCACCAACGTTTTCCCGGCCGAGCGGAACGTGATCGCGGGCAACGTGATCGGCTACGGCGCCACGAGCGGTGAAATGTTCCTGCGTGGCCAGGTGGGCGAACGCTTCCTGGTCCGCAACTCAGGCGCCACCGCGGTGGCCGAAGGCATCGGCGACCACGGCTGCGAGTACATGACCGGTGGCCAGACGCTCATCATCGGCCGCACCGGCCGCAACTTCGGTGCCGGCATGTCCGGTGGCACGGCCTATGTGCTGGACCTGCAGACCGAACGCGTCAACAAGCAGGCCCTCGAGTCCGGCGAGCTGCAGCTGCTCGAGCTCGACGCCGAGGACCGCGACATCGTCCACGGGCTGCTCGTCAAGCACGTCGAGGAAACCGAATCGCTCCACGCGGCCCGGCTCCTCGAGAACTTCGATGACACTGCAGCCCGCATAACCAAGGTGCTGCCGCGCGACTACGCGGCAGTCCTGCAAACCCGTCTTGACGCCATCGAAGAGGGCCTGGACCCCGACGGCGAAGAAGTTTGGTCTCGAATCCTGGAGGTGACCGGTGGCTGATCCACGCGGATTTCTGAAAGTACGTCAGCGCGAAACCCAGCCCCGCCGTCCCGTTCCGGTCCGCATCATGGACTGGAAAGAGGTCTACGAGGCCCAGGAAAAGGGTGTCCTCAAGAGCCAGGCCGGCCGCTGCATGGACTGCGGTGTCCCCTTCTGCCACCAGGGCTGCCCGCTGGGCAACCTCATTCCGGAATGGAACGACCTCATCTGGCGGGACAAGGGCGAGGAAGCGATGGAACGGCTGCACGCCACCAACAACTTCCCCGAGTTCACGGGCCGGCTGTGCCCGGCCCCCTGCGAGGCGTCCTGCGTGCTGGGCATCAACCAGCCCGCGGTGACCATCAAGCAGGTCGAGGTATCCATCGTGGACCAGGCCTTCGAGAACGGCTGGGTCAACCCCCTGCCGCCGGCGCGACTGACCGGCAAGACGGTCGCCGTCGTCGGTTCCGGCCCCGCCGGG
Source organism: Arthrobacter sp. P4_F10 (assembly GCF_056401435.1). Classification (NCBI taxonomy): domain Bacteria; kingdom Bacillati; phylum Actinomycetota; class Actinomycetes; order Micrococcales; family Micrococcaceae; genus Arthrobacter; species Arthrobacter sp. P4_F10. The sequence goes on along the minus strand of NZ_JBFUJJ010000017.1, from coordinate 4,410 downwards.
CTCGCCGTCGCCCAGCAGCTGACCCGGGTGGGCCACACTGTGGCCGTTTACGAGCGCGACGACAAGATCGGCGGACTCCTGCGCTACGGGATCCCCGACTTCAAGATGGAAAAAGAGCAGGTGGACCGCCGGCTGGAGCAGATGAAGGCCGAAGGCACCCGGTTCCGCACCGGCGTGGCCGTCGGCACCGACGTGACCTGGGAGCAGCTGCGCCGACGGTACGACGCCGTCGTGATCGCCACCGGCGCCACCGTCCCGCGCGACCTGCCGATCCCGGRCCGCGAGTTCGAGGGAGTCCACTTCGCCATGGACTACCTCGTGCCGGCCAACCGGGTGGTGGCGGGGGAGACCGTGGAGAACCAGATCAACGCCGCGGGCAAGCACGTCGTCATCCTCGGCGGCGGCGACACCGGCGCCGACTGCCTCGGTACCGCGCACCGGCACCAGGCCGCGTCCGTGACCACCCTCGCGATCGGCAAGCAGCCGCCCGTCGAGCGTGCCGGCCACCAGCCGTGGCCGACGTTCCCCACCCTGTTTGAGGTCGCCAGCGCGCACGAGGAAGGCGGCGAACGCACTTACCTCGCCTCCACCGTGGAGTTCGTGGGGGAAAACGGCAAACTCACGGGCGTCAAGGTGGCGGAGACGGAATTCGTCGACGGCAAACGCCTCCCGAAGGCCGGCACCGAGCGGATCATCCCCGCGGACCTCGTGTTCCTGTCCCTGGGCTTCACCGGCCCCGAGCCTGCCGGGATCACGGAGCAGGTCCAGGCCGACTTCGACGGCCGCGGCAACGTGGCCCGGGACGGCTACTACATGACCAACACTGAGGGTATCTTCGTCGCCGGCGACGCCGGTCGCGGCCAGTCCCTGATCGTCTGGGCCATCGCCGAAGGGCGCGCCTGCGCGGCCGCGGTGGACAAGTTCCTGATGGGCAGCACCATCCTGCCGGCACCCGTGGCGCCGACCGACCGTGCGATGGCCGTTCTGTAGTCAAACAGGTCACTGATCCAACAGGCCCTCTGGGATTCACACTCGCTTCAACTTCATCCATGCAACAGACCACTAGGGTAGGTATATGAGACGCGCTAAAATCGTGGCCACGTTCGGACCGGCAATCGCAAGCTTTGACAACACGCTTGCCGTGCTGGAAGCCGGCGTCGACGTGGCACGCATGAACATGAGCCACGGCGATTACTCCGTGCACGACAACACCTACGAGAACGTCCGTAAGGCTGCGGGCCAGCTCGGCAAGGCCGTGGCCATCATGGCCGACCTGCAGGGCCCGAAGATCCGCCTGGGACGCTTCGTCGACGGACCGCACCTTTTGGAGGTCGGTGACACGTTCACGATCACCACCGAGGACGTTCCCGGCACCAAGGACATCTGCTCCACGACGCTCAAGAGCCTCACCGAGGACGTCAACCCGGGCGATGCCCTGCTGATCGACGACGGCAAGGTCGCCCTCCGCGCGATCGACGTCGACGACGTCAAGGTGGTTGCCCAGGTGATTGTTGGCGGCTGGGTCTCCAACAACAAGGGCATCAACCTGCCCGGCGTTGCTGTCAACGTGCCGGCGCTGAGCGAAAAGGACGAGGACGATCTGCGCTGGGCCATGCGCCGCGGCGTGGACATGGTTGCCCTGTCCTTCGTGCGGGATGCTTCTGACATCGTCCGCGTGCACGAGATCATGGACGAGGAAGGCCGCCGCGTGCCGGTGATCGCCAAGATCGAGAAGCCGCAGGCCGTCGAGCAGCTGCACGAGATCATCGACGCCTTCGACGCCATCATGGTGGCCCGAGGCGACCTCGGCGTGGAACTTCCCCTCGAGGAAGTGCCGATCGTGCAGAAGCGCGCCATCGAACTGGCACGCCGCTGGGCCAAGCCTGTCATCGTGGCCACCCAGGTCCTGGAGTCCATGATCGAGAACCCGCGCCCGACCCGCGCCGAGGCCTCCGACTGCGCCAACGCCGTGCTCGACGGAGCCGACGCGGTCATGCTCTCCGGCGAAACCAGCGTGGGCAAGTACCCGATCGAGACGGTCAAGGTCATGGCCCGGATCATCGAATCCACCGAAGAGCACGGCCTGGAGCGCGTTCCCCCGCTGGGCACCAAGCCCAAGACCCGCGGCGGTGCCATCACCCGCGCCGCCGTCGAGATCGCCGACCAGCTGGAAGCGAAGTACATCTGTACCTTCACCCAGTCCGGTGACTCGGCACGCCGCCTCTCGCGTCTGCGCCCCATCAAGCCGGTCTTCGCTTTCACCCCGGTGGAGCACGTCTGGAACCAGCTCGCACTGACGTGGGGCATCCAGCCGGTCCTGGTCCCGATGGTTGGCCACACCGACGAGATGACGGCCCAGGTTGACCGCAGCCTGCTGGAGCTGGACGTCGTCGAGGACGGTGACCTGGTGGTCATCGCCGCCGGTTCGCCTCCCGGAAAGGCCGGTTCGACGAACCTGCTGAAGGTCCACAAGGTGGGCGACCTCGCCGACATCGGCGGCCAGGGCGAAGCCGCCGTGGCCAAGGACAAGCTCGGCCCGTGGCCGGAAAAGAAGAAGAAGAACCGGGTCCAGGCCCAGTTCTGAAAGCTTGAATGCAAAAGGGAGGATCCCCGCCGGTTGGCGGGGATCCTCCCTTTTTGGTGCTTTGTGGCTGTGTTGCTTGGTGCTGAGTCGCTTCGAGCCCGGCGCTAGTTGACCTGGTTGATGATGGTTTCGGCGACCTCGCGCATGCTGAGGCGGCGGTCCATCGAGGTCTTCTGGATCCAGCGGAAGGCTTCCGGCTCCGTCAGGCCCATCTTGGTGGTCAGGAGGCTCTTGGCGCGCTCCACGAGCTTGCGGGTGGCGAACTGCTCCTGCAGGTCGGTGACCTCGCTCTCGAGGGCCTTGATTTCCTCGTGGCGGGAGAGCGCGATCTCCAGAGCCGGGATGAGGTCCGCCGGGGTGAACGRCTTGACCACGTACGCCATGGCGCCGGCGTCGCGGGCGCGCTCCACGAGTTCTTTCTGGCTGAAGGCCGTCAGGAGGACCACGGGGGCGATCCGGGCCTTGACGATCTTCTCTGCGGCCGAGATGCCGTCCATGACGGGCATCTTGACGTCCATCAGGACCAGGTCGGGCTTGAGTTCCTCGGCGAGCTGCACGGCCTTCTCGCCGTTGTCCGCCTCGCCGACGACGTCGTAGCCTTCGCCGCGCAGGATCTCGATGATGTCCAGGCGAATGAGAGTCTCATCCTCGGCGACAACAACGCGGCGAGCCGGCTGGGAAGTGGGGGATGACTCCGTCTGTTCTGACACGGGAACTCCTTGGAAAGGTACGGCGGGAACTACACCATCATAGGTTTCGTCCGCCGATGTACTTGGACCGGTTTGGTTCGATGCGGCGTCACTGGCGCGATTCTGGAATTCAGCCTATCTGCATGTAGAGTAATTTCGCGCACTGGAAGCGATCGCGTTGCTCACAGCACTGTGGTTGAGTGATTGTTACACCGGTGTACTCCGCGCCCGAGTGGCGGAATTGGCAGACGCGCCGCACTCAAAATGCGGTATCGAAAGGTGTGTGGGTTCGAGTCCCACCTCGGGCACAGTGTTTCCGCAGGTCAGGGGCCTTCGGGCCGCTGAATGTGTACAAAACTACAAAAAGTGTGTACAGCGGCGTAGCATTTTGCTGTGGCCAGCATCAGCACGCGCGTGAAAAAAGACGGTTCCAAGTCGTTCATCGTGCGCTGGCGTGACCCGGGAACACGTAGGAATCAAGGCCTGACAGTCGCAACTCAGGCGGAGGCCGAAACCCTCAAGCGCTTGTTGGATGCAAACGGGCAATCCTTCGCAATTGCCCAGCAGGCCATACTTTCCAACCAGGCCCGGGTTCCAACCGTCGCCGAGGTTGTCCAGGAACACATCGACCTGCTGATTCGCCCGTCCAGCGGAACCATCAAGACCTACCAGGTGATGCTGGACCTTCATATCCGGGACGTTATTGGCCACCTTCCCGTGGACAAACTCGACTATCGTCACCTGAACCATTGGGCGAAGTCGATGATGGCGAAGGGCAAGTCCCCGAAGACGATCCATAACGTCCACGGCCTCATCTCCGCAGCCATGAACACTGCAGAAATGCTGCACTACATCCCCCGGAATCCCTGCCGTGGTGTTCAGCTGCCCACAATCGACAAGGCTGAGGACGAAGCCATGTTCCTCACGCACTCGGAGTACAACATGATCCTTGAAGTCATGGGGGAGCGGTACAAGACGTTCACGAACTTCTTGGTTATGACAGGAACCAGATTCGGGGAAGCCACAGCCCTGAAAGTGGCAGACGTCGATTTGCTCTCCAAACCGCCCACGGTGCGGATCAACAAGGCCTGGAAACGGGACGGCGAGTCGCAGTACTACATCGGAGCCACCAAGACC
>NZ_JBFUJJ010000016.1:0-88455 GCF_056401435.1 Arthrobacter sp. P4_F10 | reverse complement strand
GCAGGGACGAGCCTCTCTTCTCTTTTGCGGGCACGGTAGGCGGCAGCTTTCATCTTGTTGCCGCAGGGGTCCATGGCGCACCACTCCCGGCGCGCTCCCCGGGACCGATCGATGTAGACCCGGGTGCACTCGTGGTTCGCGCACTCCTTGAGCAGCGGCACGTCGGGTCCGCTGAGGACCTCGATGGCATGCCGTGCCACAGTTGACAGCGCCTCTATTGGGGTCGCTTCCGTCACTCGCCCGTCAGGCGTGAGCTGCGGGACGGCCGGCGGTGTGCGGGCGGCGTCGTTCACGATGGAGAGGGCGTCGCCGTCGTAGTCATCCCCGGCTATTTTGGTGTGAACGAGGGAGTAGATGGCCTCCCGGATCACGATGGCCTGCTCAAGGTCGGCCGGTTGAAATTGGGTGTCCCCGTCGATAATGCCCGATTCACGGAACCAGGCGTCCAGGCTCTCAGGTGACGAGAACATCTCCAGCGGTGTCCCGAGCCGTGAGCGCACCGTTGCGGCGAAGTCGAGGGCCGGATTGCCGCAGACGAATGAATGTTTCATGTCACCAGTTTGACAGGTGACGATTCCAAATGCAAAAATCGTCACCTGCTTAACAAGTCACCGGTCGAGAATCCCGTGGCCATTGCAGTCCATCCCCTCAACAAGAAGAAGATCACATGCCCGACCGCAACGTGGGACCAACCACCGGCTTCTGCGCGATACGCGCTTTCCTCCGTCGAAGGGGGAGGCCCGAAGGGGCGAAGAAACCCAGCATGACCAAACCCAGCATGACCAAATCGAGCGTAGGGAGGACCGCCGAACAGGAACGGCATCCGCTCCGGTATGGCGACAAAATCCCAGACGCCCACTTCTGGTGGTTCTAGTCGTGCAGCGCAGGCCAACGAAAAGAGATGCAATTGCGTAAGAACATGCTTGCCGTCGGCCTGCTCGGCGTCGTACTCACTAGCGGCTGCGCCTTAGGCAGCAACGCTCCCGGCAGGGCCGCCGGCGCCGTCAAGGACGGGGCGAGAAGGGAAACCATCGGCAGTGCCGCGTCAGAGAACTTTGCCCGGCAGCTCTACGGGTCCAGTCCCATGGGCGCGGCGAGCCCCACTGCAGCGGCCGGGGTTGACCCCGCGGGCCTGGTGCCGGCTACAAGCTGAACCGAGGGGTATGTAGCACGCCCGCGCCAGCATTTTGTCCGGCAACCTAGGCCAGGATATCGGTGCTGACGGTTTCTAGGAACGCCTCAAGGGTGCGCGTGACTTGGTGAGCTTGGCGCGGGCGACTGCGCCTTCGAATCCGGACACGATAAAGGAGGCCATCCGGTAGGCCTCTCCCTTGTTGGTGATTTCGCCGGCTTCCTGTGCCGCGGCGATGGCGGCGGCCAGTCTCACGGTCCACGACTCCAGGGCCTGCTCGACGACCTCTGTCACCGCTGCGCTTTGCGAAGGCATCTCGTTGGCGAAGTTGCCAAGGAGGCAGCCACGTTTGAAGCCATCAGCCTCGGCCATTCGCGTGACATGTGCCAAGTGTTCGTGGATCCGCCGGAGCGGCGATGTGCCGGGGCCGTCGAGGAGTTCGACGTGAGTAGTGGCACGATAAAGCGCGACGGTCTCGACCGCAAGCGCTTCCTTACTGTCAAAGAAATGGTAGAAGGAACCCTTTGGGACACCGGCTGCCCTGGTGATGTCGAGCACCCCGGTTGCTGAATATCCGTTTGCGTGAAAGAGTTCGAGCGCCGTGGCGCTGATGCGTTCTTTTGTACCGACAGCCATGTCGCCGACCTCCCTGTGATCGATTGCCGATTCTCCTAGACTGGACCGGTCGTCTACTCGACGCAAATCGCCGGGGAATGCGCCCAGCGCGGCGCGGACACCGTCACACGCTACGGCGCGACTGATAAACGGACAACGACGACGGCGGGAGGTGGCTCCCGCCGTCGTCGTTTGGTATTGCCAGCTGCCTGGAACCCGGCTTTAGGCTCCCTGGTTGAGGCTGAGCGTGAAGGTGTTCGGGCCGCTGGCGTGCACCGCGATGTTGCTCTTGGCGGTGTTGTGGCGCTCCGAGTGTTCGTGGATCAGTGCGTCCAGCTCGTGGTGCATCGTGGAGCGGTCCCAGAGCTTGTGGGTTACAGAGGTGGCAGTTTCAAACGTCATTGTTCAGTGCTTCCATTCATGAATCCGGAGGTCCGGCTGCCGCACCGATGCGGAGCCGCCGTGGGGCCAAACCAGGAACGCCTGAGACCTTGGGCAGCTCTTTGAGCTCACCGGTTTGGCCTCATTGCGTCCACCAGGATGGGTGCCCCAAGCTCACTGCGGACGCGTAGCGTCGGAGGGAACGTCAGGGCTGCGTGGGCGGGAACCGTTGTTTCCCACTTTGCCTTTCCATAGTGCACAGCGTCGCAGGGGAGGCTCAAGCCAGATGGCGAAAATTGGCGCGTGAGACTGATCACAGCTGCCCGGCCGGCGCGAAAGACGACGGCGGCCCGGGTTCATTGCGGATGGCCGAGCGGCGCCTAGGATCGGGGCCGTTTCGGCCAAAGCCGCACAGTGGGCACATGCATGTGCACGTGCACGCGGCTCAGGCCCCGGGCAGGTGCGGGTGTGACCGGCACTGGCCCGCCAGGTTCTGGTCCCGCTGCGGCGGCGGCCCGTCCATAGCGGGCGGCCAACGGCGCGGCGCTGAATCCATGCGCCAGGACGCTGAGCAGCACGGTGGCCGTGATGACGCCCACAGCCTCGTCGGACACCGGTCCGACGGCTTCCAGCGCCAGCAGTGCGAACACGAGGGAAGCGAGGCCGCGCGGACCGAACCAGCCCACAAACAGGATGGTGTTCCGGTCGAGGCCGGCACCAATCGAGGCCAGTGCCACCGGAAGCATGCGCACCACCGTGAGGCTGAGCACGGCATACAAGATGGTCAGGGGGACGAAGTGCGAAAGCATGGTCGGAACGGCGATGGCTCCGAAGGCCAGCCACACGAGCAGTGACGCCAGGCCGCCCACCTGTTCGACGAAGACCAGGGCGGCCGGGGCCCGGTGACCGGCGCACGTGCCGAAGGCCAGCCCAGCACAGAACGCGGCGACGAATCCGTTGCCGCCCACGGCGACGGCGGAGGTGTAGGCGAGCAGGCTCAGGGCAAGGACTCCGATGCCGGCGAAGTCCTCGGCGGCGATACCGCGCCGGCGGGCCAGCTGCAGCAGCCACCCGCCCAGTGCACCCGTTGCTGCGCCGACACAGGCGCCGATGAGCAGCTCGACGGCCGCGCTGCCGGGAGCGGCAGCGCTCTCCAGGCCTGCTGCGGCGGCTGCACCGGCGATCGCGACCATGACGATCGGGGTGGCGATGCCGTCGTTGAGGCCGCTCTCGACGGTGATCAGCTGGCGGATCCGCGACGGCACCACCGGATTCGTCACCACGGGGACCCCGAGGGCGGCGTCGGTGGGGGCCAGCGCCGCGCCTACGAGGAGGGCCAGCCACAGCCCGAAGTGGGGGAAGAACCAGGCGGCCAGGGCCCACCCGAACACGATCGTCAGAGGCAGGCCGACACCCAGCAGCCGCACATACCGGCTGACGTCCCGGCGCAACTGCTGGAGCGGCAGGCGGGCGGCGTCGGAGAAGAGCACCCACACCAGGGTGATCTCGACCAACGGAGTGACAGCCTCCGGGGGCGCGGAGCCATCGACCAGACCGGACCAGTTGAGGGCCGCGCCGACCGCAATGAACACCATCGGAGCGGTCAGGTCCGCCTGCTGCAGCCGCGCCGACACCAGCGCCCACCCGAACAGGGCGGCGGTGATGAGGGCTAGGACGGTCATTTCCATGACGGCTCTGTGCTCGCTTCCGTGCGCCCCGCTTGCGGGTTGCCCCATTCCAGCACCCGAATCGGTCCGCCCACGGGGACCACGCTCCCTCCGCCGCATAGCGCACTAAACGTTCCCTGCGCTCACTTTCCCTACAGTTCAGTGAACCCCTCTCCCCGACACTGCGCCAGAGAATTTAGCCCCATGCTGCCCTACTCCTGCACCGCCGGCGTCGCTTTAGGAGCCAGGTCCATGGTTGTCAGGCGCAGCCAGAGCCAGAGCCGCTGCTGAGGGTCGTCCAGATCGAGGTCAAAGTCCTTGGCCAGGCGCCCCACCCGGTAGCGGACGGTGTTGTTGTGCACGTGGAGGCGTGCGGCCATCGCGGAGATATTTCCGTTCGACGTCAGGTAGGCCCGCAGGGTCTGAAGATAGTCGGTTTGTTGGTCGGCGTCGTGGGCCTGGATCCTTGCGATGTCGTCGAGATCCGCAAGCCCGTTGTCGTCGATGAATGCCCCGATTTTCAAAAGGTTCAGCGGGATCCGGTGGTCCTCGAAGAGCCCGGCAACGGAGGGCCGCCCGCCGCTGTCGCCCGGCACCGCCGGGTGCCGGTGGAGCAAATATTGCAGCGTTTGCAGCGCTTCAGCCCTGGATCGAGGCAGGTCTTCCAGCCTGGGTGCGATGCCTCCGACGGCGGCGATGATCGGGTAGGAACTGATCGTGTGTGCGTACGCCCCGATCTCCTGGGCTACGCGCCGGTGCACGGTCCTCGGGCTGGTTCCCCCGCAGGGCAGAAGGGCGTAGACCACCGAGCCAATGAGGGCGGTGTGGCTGGTTTTGAACTGGATGTTGCAGACAGTCGTGACAAGGTGCAGCAGCCGGTGGATTTCGCGTACCGACTCCAGGGTCCCGGACTCCGGGCGGTTGATTGAAAAAGCCGCGACCGCGAGTCCTTGGGCGGCATCGAGCCCGAGCTGGGCGGCGGCAAAGGACGCGTGGACAGTGTCGTCCATCAGCGTTCGAATCAAGTCCCCGTTCCGGCGTTCGCCAAAATCGGACGCCGACCGGGCATGGAGCATATGCAGTCCTGCCAGCGGCGCCATCCTGTTGAGCGCCTCCAGGGCCGTCTGCCGCTTGTCGTCGCCGGGGTCGATGATCCAGATCGAGCCGAGCAGTTCACCGCCGGCTCTCACGGCAAGGGCCAGCCGGGGCATCTCATCATCTACGGCCGGGATCAGCACCGCACTCCCGGACGCATAGACGATCTTGAAATCCGCGTCGAAGGCGGGCGGCGTGACCTCCTGCAGGGAGAGCGTGGTGACGCGGCGCAGTTCGTCGATGGGCTGGCCCGGCAGGGTCGAATAGCCAAGCACCCGTCCGAGCGGGTCCACGATGCTGGCTGCGCCGCTGGTGATGGACGCGGCAGCGTTGGCGAATGCGTAGAGATCCCCGAGCCGGACCCCGGAGACGGAATCGACGGCGGCGCCCATGACCGACGCCCGGGCCAGCGCCACCAGCCGCGTCCAATCGGCATTGTCGGGTGCGACCAGGACCGCGAGGCTGTGGCGGACCGCGGCGGATTGCAGCTCGTCCAGGGACGCCCCGTGGGCCTTGACGATCACTGCGGCCGCGTTGCTGTTGGACGCCCGGTGCAGCAGCTGGTCAAAATCCGGCGAGCCGCAGCTCAGCCCGACAGCCAGGATGATCCGGTCCTCGATGCTGGTCCATGCGTCCATGGGGTCATACATGAGGACGTCAGAGACGGGATGGGCGAGGTTGTCCGGCGCGGGATTGGCATGCACCAGATCGGCCTGCATGAGCTGGATGCAGTCGGACAACCGCACCACCGCAGCGTTCTGGTCGAGCTCAGCAACTGGCTGTTCCCCTTGATCCATGCATGGACGATATCACAGGTTAAATTCAATTCTTTTGGAGGAATCAACATGTAGGCAAGGTGAGATCTTCGTCACCATTGAGGGACGCAGTTGATCGAGCGTTCCACGCAGTTCATACACGCAAGACATAAAGGACGCGATATGAGAATGAAAGACATCAAGTCACTGGCGGCGGTTCAAGGCCCCGCCCGGTCAGTGGCGGAACGGCTGTCGCGGCGGTGCTACAGCGTTGAAGACATGCGGAAACTGGCCGCCAAACGCCTTCCCGGCAGCGTGTTCGACTACATCGAGGGCGGCGGCGAGGACGAGGTCTCCCTGCGGCGCAACCGGACGTCCTTTGATGACTGGGCCTTCCTGCCGAAATGGGGATCGGTGGAGCGCCTGGACCTCAGCTCAACCCTCCTGGGCGGCCGGGTTGCGATGCCGCTGACCCTGTCCCCAACCGGGGGCACCAGGTTGTTCCACCCCGACGGCGAGTCCGCGGTGGCCCGCGCGGCCCTTGAGGCCGGCGTTCCCTACGGGCTGGCGCACTTGAGCACCACCACTATGGAGCACGTCAGCGCCGCCGCACCAGGGCTGCGACGATGGTTCAACCTCGAGCCCACGGCGGACAAAGGCCTCCTGCAGGCTGTCCTGGACCGGGTCTCGAACGCCGGTTACGAAGCGCTTGTGGTCAACGTCGACTGCCGCGCCATTGGTCACCGGGAACGCGACTACCGCAACGGATTCACCGCGCCGCCGTCCATCAAGCCCAAGACCGTCATCGAAGGGGCACTGCACCCCCGATGGGCCCTTGGATTCCTGGCCAACGATGCGATCGCCTTCCCGAACCTGGACGCGGAAATCCCTGAAGGCCCGCTCTCCAGCACCCCTGACATGTGGCGGACCCTGCTGGCGGGGTCCTACGAACCGACCGACTGGGACGACATCCGGGACCTAAGGAAGCGGTGGAACGGTCCCATCATTCTCAAAGGTGTGGTCAACCCCAGGGACGCCGTCGTCGCAGCCGGGATCGGCATCGACGCCATCCAGGTCAGCAACCACGGCGGCAGGCAGCTGGACCACATGGCTTCGGCCCTGGACGTACTGCCCGAAATTGTCGAGGCGACGGCCGGCCGGATTGAAATCATCGTCGACGGCGGCATCCGCCGCGGCTCCGACGTCGTCAAGGCCCTCGCCCTCGGCGCCGACGCCTGCTCGATCGGCCGCCCCTACCTGTACGGGCTTGCCGCAGCCAGCCAGGCAGGCGTTGCCCATGTCCTGAAGCTGCTGGCAGCGGAAATGACGCGCACCATGATGCTCCTCGGAGTATCCACGATCCAAGAGTTGCGCGACGAGGGCCGGGACCTGATCCGGCACCGCAGCGAGGCCAACGCCTGCACCCTTCCCCCCGAAATCCCCCCTGCCCAACATCCCCAGGCCCAGCTGGCCTACTCCGATCTGAGGACCCCCTGATGAAAACCCCCACAGCACCTGCTCCCGTGAAGCGCATTCACCGTGGCATCCCTGCCGTCATGGCCACGGCGGCCCTCCTGCTCGCGGCCACCGCCTGCGCGCCGAGCCCCGCCACCCTGGCGTCGACACCGGCGACGCCGTCGGGAGACTCCGCCGGGAATGGCGCCGGAGTCCCCGCCCTCGCGGTCAACGACGCCGCCGCACAGTTGCTCCCGGAAGCGATCAAATCAACAAGAGTCCTGCGCGTGGCCATCCCCACCAACGAGCCGCCGACACAGTTCTACCGGGAAGGAACCCAAGAGATGACGGGGACCAACCCGGACATCGCACGCCTCCTCGGTGAGGCCCTGGGCGTGAAGGTGGAAATCCAGGTGGCCAATTTCGACTCCATCATCCCGGGGATTGCCGCGGGCCGGTACGACATGACCGTCTCCTCGATGACCCCCACGGAAAAGCGCATGGAGGTCCTGGACTTCGTTGACTACATGCAAATGGGCAACTCGATTGCCGTGGCCCAGGGGAACCCGCAGGGGATCACCGATCAACACGCCCTGTGCGGCAAGAAGCTGGGCCTCCTGACCGGCTCCTACCAGCTCACGGTCAACGTCCCCGAGTACGACAAGGCCTGCACCACGGGCGGCAAGGACACCATCCAGAGAAGCGAGTTCCAGGACACGCGGCAGGCAATCTCCGCTCTTGGCAGCGGACGGCTGGACGCCGTCCTGGCGGATTCACCCATCCTGAACTTCGCCGCCACGCAGAACCCGCAGATCGAGATCGCCTCAAAATATGACTTCACGCCGGTCGGTGTGGGCTTGCCCAAGGACTCCGGCCTGGTCAAAGCCGTCTCCGCTGCCCTCTCCGGTGTCATCCAGAGCGACTCCTACCTCAAGGTGCTCGGAAAGTACGGCCTGGAGTCCAGCGCCATTACCGACGCCCGCGTCAATTTCGCCCAATAGGAGGTGAGCACAATGCAGCAACAACACTCAATCCCCGGCACCCTTCAGGACACGCCGGCGGCGCCGGGCGACTCCATCCCGGTGGTGCCGCTCAGGCACCCGCTCCGGCTGGCGAGCGCCGTCGTCCTCATTCTGGTCGCGCTCAGCGCCGCGTGGGACGTGGCGGTGAACCAGCGGTACCACTGGGACGTGGTCGTCTCCTATCTCCTCGCCCCGCAGATCATCGCCGGGGCCGGGCTGACCATCCTCCTGACCGTGGTGTCCATGAGCGTCGGCATCGCGCTGGGCACGGTCCTGGCGGTCATGCGGCTCTCGGCCAACCCGATCGTGAGCACCATCAGCCGGGGCTACATCTGGTTCTTCCGCGGCACACCGCTGCTGGTGCAGCTGATCTTCTGGTACAACATCGCCGCCCTGTATCCGGTGATCGCCTTCGGTCTTCCCCTCGGCGGACCCTCCCTGGTCCTGGGTTCGGCCAATGTGCTCATCACGCCGCTTGGCGCCGCGCTGCTGGGACTGTCCCTGAACGAGGCCGCCTACATGGCCGAGATCATCCGCGGCGGCATCGGCTCGGTGGACAAGGGCCAGTACGACGCCGCCCGGGGCCTGGGGATGAACGGCAGCCAGCTCATGCGCCGGGTCATCCTTCCCCAGGCGATGCGCGTGGTCCTGCCGCCGACCGGCAACCAGGTCATTTCCATGCTCAAGGGCACGGCCCTGGTCAGCGTCCTGGCGATCTCGGACCTGCTGTACTCGGCCCAGATCATCTACTCCAACAACTACCAAACCATCCCGCTGCTTATTGTCGCCAGCCTCTGGTACCTGCTGATGACAACCATCCTCAGCTTCTTCCAAACCAAACTCGAACGGCGCTATGGCCGCGGCTTCGACGCAGCGCCGCGACGGACCCGCCGGTCAAAGACAAGGACACTACGACGAACACCGCCATGGTGGAAGCCCAGGGCGTCCGCAAGAGCTTCGGCTCAACGGAAATCCTCAAGGGCATTGATCTGAGGGTCGAACGCGGCTCGGTGACCTGCCTGATCGGCCCGTCCGGTTCCGGAAAGACGACCTTCCTGCGCTGCATCAACCACCTGGAAAAGGTCGACGCCGGTCGCCTGTACGTGGACGAACAGCTGGTCGGCTACGCCGAGCGCAACGGGCGGCTCTACGAAATGAAAGAGCGGCAGACAGCACGCTCGCGGCGGACCGCAGGAATGGTGTTCCAACGCTTCAACCTCTTCCCGCACATGACCGTGCTGGAGAACATCGTGGAAGCGCCCGTTCATGTCCTGGGCCGGCCCCGGAGCGAGGTCACCGCCGAAGCGCAGACCCTGCTGGACCGCGTCGGACTCGGTAACCGGGGGCACTCATACCCCCAGGAGCTCTCCGGTGGGCAGCAACAGCGGATCGCGATTGCGCGCGCATTGGCCATGAAACCCAGGCTCATGCTCTTCGACGAACCAACATCGGCGCTCGATCCGGAACTGGTGGGCGAGGTGCTCGACGTCATGAAGTCCCTGGCCGAGGCGGGGATGACCATGGTGGTGGTGACGCACGAACTCGGCTTCGCCCGCCAGGTCAGCGACCAGGTGGTGTTCATGGACCAGGGAGTCGTGGTCGAAAGCGGGGCCCCGGCCGATGTACTCGGCAACCCGCAACACGAACGCACGCAGGCCTTCCTCTCAAAGGTCCTCTAAAACATCAGCAACCAGAACCTCAGCCACCCCGGCCCGGCCAGCAGGCCGGCCGCACATCAGCCACACCCCGGCCGGCCAGCAGGCCGGCCGCATGAAAGGACACAGCGCCATGTCGCGACAGAAGATCAGCACCGGCCTCGCACCCAGCCCGGCAGGCCCCTATTCCCAGGCCATCGCCGCCAACGGCTTCCTCTACACCGCCGGCCAGACTCCGCACCACCCGGCCACCGGCGAACCTGTCGGCTCCACCATTGAAGAACAGACCGCGCAGACCATGAAGAATCTGGCCGCCGTCCTGGGCGGGCACGGCCTGGACTTTTCCCACGTGGTCAAGGCAACCGTGCATCTGCACCACCCGGGACGGGACTTTGACGGGTTCAACGCAATCTACGCAGAGTTCATCGAAGCCCCCTATCCGGCGCGAACCACGGTGGGGTCGTTCCTGGGGGACTTCCTGGTCGAGATCGACGTCGTCGCGGCCATTCCCTAACGGGTGCGTGGGGCCCGAGCTACGGGCTGGGACTAGGGGAGGGGCTGGGACTGGGGCTGGGGGACCCGGTCCCAGATGGTGTGGCAGTGCTCCCCGGCGTTGCGGGCATGTAGGACTGATATTCGGGCAGCGTGGAGTCGAGGACCGGGAGTTGAACATCGGCCGACGTACCCGTGGAGTCTTCGCTCACCCGGACCGTGACCAAGGAACCGGGAGATCCCGCCGTGGGGTCCAGCATCATGGCCGGGGGTTGGGCCAGGGAGGTTTCGCCGTTGGCCTTGACCGGAATCGATACCTTCGAACCTGTTGCCCCAGTTATGGTGACGGTCGCGTCCGTTGAGGACGTGTTGAATAAGGTTCCCATGATCCGTCCGGGCTGGTCCGCTCCGTGGGAGAGGATGAGCATGTCCGCCAGCTTCATCGGACCGACCACGGTGTTGATCCCGTTGGTCGCCGGCGTGATCTTCGCGGTTTCCGCTGGATTGTCGGAGGAGCAGCCGGTCCCGGTCAGAAGAACCATCCCCAGCGTGAGCGCGGCTGCCGCATACCTTATCCCTGCCCGCAAGGCTGTAGTTGCCACGGCCGGCTCCTCTCGGCAGAACGTTGTCTGGTTACCCCCGATTATGGTCCGGGTCGGCGCCGAAATCGAGGGAGCTCCCGCATTGGGGGCTGGAGCAGAAAACCCTTGACGCAGGGCTCGCCGCAGGAGCATATTTAACACATCAGTTAATTAGCAGGAGTGTTAAATACGAAGGGCGCATCCCGATGCCAGTCGATCGGCTCAGCCTCATCTTCTCGGCGCTCGCCGACCCCACCCGCAGGGCCATCCTGGCCCGGCTGGCCGAGGGCGAGGCCACCGTGAATGAGCTGGCCGAGCCCTTCGACATCAGCCTCCCCGCGATCTCCCGCCACCTCAAGGTGCTCGAAGCCGCCGGGCTGATCACCCGGAGCCGGAATGCGCAGTGGCGGTCCTCGAAGCTCGAGGCCGCGCCGCTGCGCGAGGTTGCCGAATACATGGAAGAGTACAGGCGCTTCTGGGATGCCAGCTTCAGCCGCCTCGATGCGCATTTGCGAAAGATCCAGCAAGTTCCCAAGAATCAGGAGCCTGGCAATGAACGTGCAGCAGAACACTCATGAGTCCCACACCCTCACCATGACCAGGGAGTTCGATGCTCCCCGCGAACTGGTCTTCGATGCCTTCACCGATCCGGACCAGCTCGCCGCCTGGTTCGGCCCCGTGGGGGTGGACTCGCCCCGGGATCGGATCGTCGTGGAGCCCCGCGTCGGCGGCGCATGGCAGCTGGTTATGGTCTACGAAGAGGACGGCGTCACCAAGGAGGGGCCAATTGACGCCGTGATCTCCGTCTACGACCCGCCGGCGCTCCTGGTGGCTACCCAACGGGCGGAGCCCGACGCCGGCATCACCCGCCGGCCCGAAATGCGGCTTGAGTTCGAGGACCTGGGCGGCCGGACCCGGCTGCACCTTACCCAAGGCCCGTTCGCCAGCGCCGAATGGCTGGACATGACGCGCGAGGGGTGGGGCACCTCGTTCACCAAGCTGGACAAGGTCTTGGCCTAGGCGCAGCGCCCCAGCAGAGGTCTGGCGGACCCCCGCCAGACCTCGGATAAGCCTCAGGGGGACGGTTTTAGACTGATTTGCGGATTGGAGTGCTCAAATACTCCGCAAATAGGAGATCATGGAGCTATGCCGAAAATTCGCGTATCAGAAGCCGCACGTTTTCTCGGGGTCAGTGACGACACTGTCCGGCGCTGGACCGAGAACGGAATCCTCACCCCGGTCAAGGATGACTCCGGCCGGCTGGCCGTGGACGGCCTGGAACTTGCCCGCCTCGCCCGCGACCAGGCCCAGCTGCCCGAAGACCCCGCCCGCGTGGGCAGCTCGGCCCGCAACCGGTTCGTCGGCCTGGTCACGGGCATCACCGAGGACAAAGTCATGGCGCAGGTTGAGCTGCAGTGCGGCCCCTTCCGCGTTGTGTCCCTGATGAGCAGTGAAGCCGTCCGGGAACTGGGCCTGGAGCTCGGATCCGTCGCCACTGCCGTGGTCAAAGCCACCACGGTCATCATCGAAACGCCCCACGGAAAGAGCGTCATATGAGCCTGCCCCGCCGGCACGTCACCGCGCTGCTGGTCGCCGGCGCCCTGACCGCGGGCCTGGCCGGCTGCGCCTCCGGCGCGCCCGGGGCCACCGGAGGCAGCACCGCCGCGGCCGGCGGGTCCACCACGCCGGCTCTCACCGGAACGATCACCGTCTTCGCCGCGGCCTCGCTGAAGGCGACCTTCACCAAGCTGGCCAGCGACTTCGAGGCGGAGCACCCCGGCACCAAAATCGCGCTGAACTTTGCAGGCTCCTCGGATCTGGTCACGCAGATCACCCAGGGCGCCCCGGCCGACGTCTTCGCCTCCGCCGACACCAAGAACATGACCAAGCTGACCGACGCGAAACTGACCGACGGCGCCCCGGCCAACTTCGCCACGAACACCCTGGAGATCGCGGTCCCGCCGTCCAACCCGGCGTCGATCAGCTCGTTCGCGGACCTGGCCAGGCCGGGCGTGAAGGTCGTCGTGTGCGCACCCCAGGTTCCCTGCGGCGCCGCGACCGACACCGTCGAAAAAGCCACCGGCACCACCCTGGCGCCGGTCAGCGAGGAATCCTCCGTCACCGATGTCCTGGGCAAGGTCACCTCCGGTGAAGCCGACGCCGGACTGGTCTACGTCACCGACGTCAAGACCGCCGGCGACAAGATTAAAGGCATCCCCTTCCCCGAGTCGGACCAGGCCGTAAACACCTACCCGATCGCCACCGTCGGCACGAGCCAGAACAAGGAGCTGGCCGCTGCCTTCATCGCGACGGTGACCGGCAGCGAGGGCAAGAAAGTCCTGAGCGACGCCGGATTCGGCACCCCGTAAAGGACAGCATGAACCGACGCAGCGGCACCGGGTACACCGGCATCCCGCCGTGGATCTACGCCATCGCGGCGGCAGGGGCAGTCTTCGTCCTGCTGCCGCTGGTGGCCATGGTGGCCAAGGTCAACTGGCCGCAGTTCATCCCGCTGATCACCTCCGAATCTTCACTGACGGCACTCGGTCTGAGCCTGCGGACCTCGGCAACCAGCACTGCCGCCTGCGTCGTCCTCGGTGTGCCGCTGGCGCTCGTTCTTGCCCGGAGCCCGTTCCCTGGCCAGCGGCTGCTGAGGGCCTTCGTCCTGCTGCCGCTGGTCCTGCCTCCCGTGGTGGGAGGCATCGCCCTGCTCTACACCTTCGGACGCCAGGGGCTCCTGGGCAGAAGCCTCGAAATGGCCGGCATCCAGATCGCCTTCTCCACCACCGCCGTCGTCCTCGCCCAGACCTTCGTCGCCCTGCCGTTCCTGGTGGTCAGCCTCGAAGGCGCCCTGCGCACCGCCGGCAACAAGTACGAGGCGGTCGCCGCCACACTCGGGGCACGCCCGAGCACTGTGCTGCGCCGGGTGACCATCCCGCTCGTGCTGCCCGGCCTGGCCTCCGGCGCCGTGCTGTCCTTCGCCCGCAGCCTGGGCGAATTCGGGGCCACCCTGACGTTCGCCGGCAGCCTGCAAGGCGTCACCCGCACCCTCCCGCTGGAGATCTATTTGCAACGCGAAACCGACGCCGACGCCGCCGTCGCGCTCTCCCTCCTGCTGGTCGCCGTGGCTGTGGCCGTCGTCGGGCTCTCTTACCGGCGCCCCCGCGTCGACGCAGCACCGGAAGGGGCATTCCGGTGACCTTTCAGCTGGACGCAACACTCGCTGCACGGGGCTTCGAGGTCTCCCTCAGCCTCGGACCGGCCGAGACCATCGCCATCCTGGGCCCGAACGGGGCCGGGAAATCGACCCTCCTCTCGATCATCTCCGGCCTGCTGCGCCCCGACGCGGGCAAGGCCGTACTCGGCGGCAGGGTCCTGTTCGACCTGGCGGCAGACAAGAACATTTGGAGGGCGCCGCACACCAGGGGTACGGCGCTCCTGGCCCAGGAGGCCCTCCTCTTTCCCCACCTCAGCGCCCTGGACAACGTCGCGTTCGGGCCCCGCAGCGCCGGCGCGTCCAGCGCCGCGGCCCGGGAAACGGCCATGCGCTGGCTGGCCGAAGTCGACGCCGGGGACCTCGCCGCGCGGCGACCCGGACAGCTCTCCGGCGGCCAGGCCCAGCGCGTGGCCGTGGCCCGTGCCCTCGCCGCCGACCCTGAGCTGCTGCTGCTCGACGAACCCATGGCCGCCCTCGACATCCACGCCGCCCCGCTGCTCCGCCGGCTCCTTAAACGCGTCCTCGCCGGCCGCAGGGCCATCATCATCACCCACGACATCCTGGACGCACTGATGCTGGCAGACCGGGTGATCGTCCTCGAGGACGGCCGGATCAGCGAGGCAGGACCGACCCGCGAAGTCCTCGAAAGGCCGCGCAGCCGGTTCGCCGCCGGCCTGGCCGGGCTGAACCTGGTGGCCGGCACCGTCAGTGACGCCGGCGTCACCACCGCCCAGGGGATGGTGGTTGCGGGCCACCAGGACGGCACCCTCGGCCCCGGGCAGGAAGGCGTGGCGGTCTTCCCGCCCTCGGCAGTGTCCGTGTTCCTCACCGAAGAGCACGGCAGCCCGCGAAACTCATTCCCCGTGAGAATCACGGACCTTGAGCCGCACGGCGATCAGATCCGCGTCCATGCCGGAGGCCTCTTCGCCGACATCACCCCGGCCGCGTCAGCCGACCTCGGCCTCACCCCCGGAATGACCGTCCACTTCGTCATCAAGGCCGCCGCCATCGCCATCTATCCAGCGTAGGCGGCGGGCGGGGCAGCGGCTCGAAAGATGCCGCGGTGGCGGGACGGGCTTACAGACGTTCTGATCGGCGGAGTAGTCTCGGTGCCGGGCGCTGCCGGCGCTGACCGAATCTGTGAGGAAAGGGAACGCTATGACTGGGAAGTATGTGGCGACGTCGACCATCACCATCGAGGCGCCCGCAAGCCGCGTATGGTCCGTGCTCACCGACCCTGCCGCCATCAAGGAGTTCATGTTCGGCACTGATGTCGCGACCGACTGGACGGTCGGCGGACCCATCGTGTGGCGCGGCGTTTGGGACGGCAAGGCGTATGAGGACAGGGGCAGCGTCCTGGAGTTTGAACCCGGCCGGCGGCTCGTTGTCACGCACTTCAGCCCGCTGAGCGGCCAAGAGGATGCGCCCGAGAACTACCACACGCTCACCTGGACGCTCGGGGACCGGGCCGGCGCCACGCAACTGACGCTTTCGCAGGACAACAACGCAAGTGCCGAGGAAGCCGAGCACTCGAAGGGCATGTGGGACAGTCTCGTCAAGGGCGTGAAAGCGATCGCCGAGCGGGATTAGCCCGAGCGGGCTCCCACTGCGGGTTCGGGTACCGGCCGCGGCGCGTGTGGGCTAGGGCAGCCGCGACGGGCGCAGCAGCGTGGCGATGCCGGCCTGCCCGGGCTCGAGCGGCACCGGGCTGACCAACACGGCCGGCCCGCGACTCAGGATGCCGTTGGAGAGCGGTTGGCAGCGCACGCCTCCCCGCCCGCGCATGGCGGCGTGGGCACCCGGGGCGAGCATCCGGTCCATCCAGGCGCAGGGGTGGGCTGGCCGTCCGGCCCGGAGCCGGACCACGTCCCCTCTCGATTCCAGCGCGAACTCTTCGCCGAGCAGGGGAGCGAGGTGTGCGCCCCTGAGGACAACATTGCGCCGGGTCAGGAGCGGGTCGAAGGGCTCGGCTCCCAGCTCTGCGGCCATCGCTTCGAGGGCCTCGATCGAGAGGAGGGTGACGGCGGCGTCCATGTGGGCGGCCTTGCCGAAGAACCGGTCGCCGACGATGCCCTTGCCGGCCACCAGTTCGACGCGGTCCGCGTCTGCGGTGGGGACCTGGGCCGCGCCATCCCGTGAGCGGCCGAAGTAGGCGTGCGCCGGCGAGACGAGGAGGTGCAGGACCTCGACGTCGTACCTGTAACTTGCCGTCATGCCTCCAAACTATCCTTCATCGCCGGCCCGGGCACGCCGATGGTCACAGGGGCGGCGGGGCTGCGGACTGCGGCGCGGCGGGGCGGCGCGCGAATTCGCCGGACACGTGCGGGCTCGCCGCAACCTTCCGGCGAGCTCGCGGGTTTCCGGCGAACTCGACGGTCGGCCGTAGGCCGTGCGCGTAGTGCCGCGGCGGCGGCCATGCCGGCTTAGGGCACGAGCACGATCTTCCCTTTCGCCGCGGTGCTCCCCAGCAGTTCATGGGCGCGACGAACCTCGGAAAGCGGCAGACGCTCGGCCACCACCGGGTGAATCTCGCCGCGGCGGAGCATCTCGAGCAGCGCGAGGAAGTCCGCCTGGAACCAGTCCTGGTGGTGGATGCGCAACTTCTGAATGCGGTAGGACAGCACCTTTCGGCGGGGTGAGAGCACGCCCCAGACCGCGACGCTCCCGGTTGCCGCATACCAGGCGATCACCCCGGGCCAGTTCTTGCGCCCCCGCGTGATGGTGGCGTAGCGGCCGAACACGACCAGCCGTCCGCCGGGCCGCAGTGCGCGGAAGGAGCGCAGCGACACCGGTCCGCCGAGCCCGTCGAGGGCAACGTCCACGCCGTCGCCGGTGAGCCCGCGCACCCGGGCCAGGAAGTCCTCGTTGTGATAGTCGATCGCCACCGCGCCCAGCCGCTCCGCCGCCTCACAGTCCGGGCCGGAAGCGGTCCCGTAGAGACGAAGGCCTGCCAGCGCTCCGAGCTCGAGGACGGCGGTGCCTACCCTGCCGGCCGCGCCGTGAACCAGAACGCTCTCCCCGGACTTCGCCTTGGCCGTGCGGTGAAGCAGCTGGTATGCGGTCATGTAGGGGAAGACGAGGCTCACAACCTCGGCCGGGTCGAGGTCCTCGGGCACCGCGACGGCGTACACCTCCGGCACGCAGACGCGCTCGGCGTTGGCTCCCCACACCGTCAGCGCGCCGATTCGGTCTCCCATTCGTACCCGCGAGCAGCCGGGCCCGAGCTCATCAACGATGCCGACGAGCTCGTAGCCGGGCGTGAACGGCGGCTTCGGCCCGCCGAGATACGTGCCGACCCGCAGCTGGGTGTCGGTGAACGAGACACCCGATGCCAGGACTTTGACGCGGACTTCGCCCGGACCTGGCCGGGGATCGTCGACCTCCATTACCTTTAGGACCTCGGGGCCGCCGAAGCGGTCGATCACCACACGCTTCATGGGCTCACTCTACGCTCGCCGCACAGCCGGCACATCGGCTCAATGCCGCGCAGCGTCAGGGCCATTCGGGACAGTTCCGCCGCCCATTGACACGCCCGAGCGTCCCGACTATTCTACAACCAAATGGTTGTAGATCAGCTCCAGGCCCAGCTCAGCGACGAAGAACTTGACCGCCTGTTCCAAGCGTTCGCCGATACGACCCGCCGGGACATCGTGCGGCGCGTGACAATGGGCGCGTACTCGGTCTCCGGGCTCGCTGCCCTCTACGCCATGAGTTTCGCAGCCGTCCAGAAACACGTGGCGGTGCTGGAACGCGCTTCCCTTGTTTCCAAGGAGAAGCGGGGAAGGGAGCAGATTGTGCGGGCCAACCACGACGGACTGCAGCGGGCCCGCCGCCTGCTGGACGAGTATGAGGTCATCTGGCGGCAGCGCGCCGACCGGATCGCAGACCTTCTCGCCGAAACAGCCACAGCAGAACCTGGCAGGACACAGACAGGCACCAGGCAAACCAGGAACACGCAAAGCAACAAAACTGAAGGAAAAACTGAAGGATAGGAAAGGTTCGTCATGACGGTTATCAGTTCAGTCAAGAATCTTGAGGCGCTGAGCCTCACCATAGTCGCCGAGTTCGACGCCGGAGTTGGGCGCGTCTGGCAAATCTGGGAAGACCCGCGCCTGCTCGAGCGCTGGTGGGGGCCTCCCACATGGCCGGCAACCTTCGAGAAGCACGAGTTTGTCCCGGGCGGTGCAGCCAGCTACTTCATGACGGGACCCGAGGGGGAGAAGGCCCGCGGCTGGTGGCGGTTCGTGACGATCGAGGCCCCGCACCGCTTGGAGTTCGACGACGGTTTCGCGGACGACAACGGCGACCCCGTGGCGGACATGGGGACCATCCACGGTGTTGTGACGCTGGAGCCAATCGGCGACCGCACCCGAATGACCATCCTGTCCACGTTCGAGGCGGAGGAGCAGATGGAGAAGATTGTTGCCATGGGCATGGAAGAGGGCATGGGGGAGGCCCTGGGCCAGGTCGACGCGATCCTTGCCGAGTCCGTCAACGCCTGACCTGCAACGCAAGCGGACGACGGCGGGAATCTCCCGCCGTCGTTCGCCAAGCCCCTGTTCAGCCCGGTACGTGCGGCGGTAATATGCCCTGTGGCATTCACGCACGGTTACGCGGCGAACGGCGACCTCCGCATGTACTACGAGGTCCATGGCCACCCGCGTGCCGGAGAGCCCCCGCTGCTGCTGATTCCCGGCGGAGGCTCGAGCATCGAGACCAACTTCGCCGGCCTCATCCCGGCGCTGCTGGCCGAAAGCCTGCAGGTGATCGCCGTCGATGAGGAAGGCCACGGGCGGACCGCGGCGACCGGCCGGCCGCTCACCGCCGAAGACTCGGCCGACGACGTCAAAGCCGTGATGGACGAACTCAACGTCGACACCGTGGACGTGCTCGGCTTCAGCGCCGGAGGCCACACCGCGCTGGCGCTGGCCATGCGGCATCCGGCCTCTGTGCGGTGCCTGATTGCCGCCTCCACCTTCGTTAGCCGGGACGCCGTCAGCGACGAGTTCTGGGACGGCATGGCGAAGGCCACCCTCGATGAGATGCCGGAGGTATACAAGGACGCGGACCGCCGGCTCAATCCGGAGCCCGGACACCTTGAACGGATGTTCGAGCTGGACCGCCAGCGGATCCTGACTTTCGTCGGCTGGCCGGACGCTGACCTGCAGCGCATCACGGCCCGCACCCTGGTGCTGAGCGCCGACCGCGACGTCATCAGCGCAGAGCATTCCGTGCGCATGGCCCGCGTCATTCCGGGGGCACGCCTCATGATCGTGCCCGGCAGCCACGGCGATTATCTTGGCGAGCTGGCCGCGAGCGGCGGGGACCTGCGGGCGATGCGGACCGCTGTCCCCTACCTGCTGCGGTTCCTGGAGGAGTAGGCGGCAGCTAGGGCGGTGCCGGCGTCGACGCCTATTCCGGCGTCGACGTCCTTGCTGAAGCGGACGTCCAGCGCTGCCGGTGAAGCCGCTCAAAGCCGTCCAGGAGCAGGTCGAGGGCGAACTCGAACTCGAACTCGTCATCGCATCCCTGTCCCACCGCGGAGTCCGTGTGCGCGGAGGCCGTGGCGACCTTCAGGATGTTCGGATAACGCTCGGCCATCTCCCGGAACATGGCGGCCTGTGCCTCCGGCGGTACGGCGGGCGGCGCCTCCGCGCTTCCGCCGGCGGAGTCGTCGAACAGCTCCTGGGTGAACCCCCACATGCGGCTGCCGAGGGCATGCATGACGTGATGGGTCAGGTCCACGGAGAAGCCTCCCGCCAGGAACATGCCGATGAACGAGTCCATGTAGCCAAGGACCGCCGGCGTCTTGTTGGTGCGCGACTCCAGGACCTGCCGGCCCCACGGGTGCATCAGGAGTGCCCGCCGCGCCGAGAGCACCCGCAGGCGCACGGCGTCCTTCCAGCCGGCATCGCGGACGGGAGGATCGATCTCGCTGACGAGGGCGTCCACCATGCCATCGAGGAGTTCCTCCTTGTTGGCCACGTGCTTGTAGAGCGCCATCGGCACGACGCCGAGTTCCTGCGCCAGCCGGCGCATGCTCAGCGCCTCGATCCCTACCTCATCGGCCAGCGCGACGGCGGCAGCCAGGACGCGGTCACGGCTCAACGGTATCCGGCGCGTGCGCTCCGCTTGCTGGGTCATCCGGCCACCTTTCCCTAACGGTTCCCTATTGACAAGTGTACGGCGTACACCTAGCGTGGCCGCATCAGGTGTACGCCGTACACCCCGCTCACGTACTACCGCCGCCAGCCATCCCAGCCAAGGACTACGCCGTGACAACACATGCCAGCAGCGCCCCCGTTCCCCGCGTCCGCCGCCGCCCCCAGTGGCCCGTGCCTGCCGGATTGATCCTTCTCAGCCTCATTCCGGTGATCGCGGGTGCGGCGCGGCTGACGGAACTGACGGGCGGAGCCGTCGTCACGGCCCAGAACGCCAGGTTCTTCGCCTCGCCCGTGCCCGTGGTGACGCACATTCTCAGCGTCACCACCTACAGCCTGCTCGGGGCGTTCCAGTTCCTCCCCGCACTGCGGGGCCGCCGCGGCTGGCACCGGGTGGCCGGCCGCGTCCTGGCACCCGCGGGCCTGCTGGCCGCCCTGTCCGGTTTGTGGATGACCCTCTTTTATCCGCTGCCGCCCGGCGACGGGCCCGCACTTTTCGTCCTGCGAATCGTCTTCGGCTCGGCCATGGCGGCGAGCATCGCCCTCGGAATCGCCGCGGTTGTGCGCCGGGACTTCGTGCGGCACGGCGCGTGGATGACCCGGGGCTACGCGATCGGCGTCGCCGCCGGAACGCAGGCGCTGACGGGCCTGCCGTGGATCCTGCTGGTCGGCCCGCCCGACGAGCCGACACGGGCAGTGCTCCTGGGGTCGGCTTGGGTGATCAACGTTGTGGTGGCCGAGTACGTCATCCGCCGGCGCGCCAGGCGGTTCGTGCGGGTGCCGCGGCCTTCCGGGCGGCCGGCCGTGGCGGGTGCTGTTACGCCGGGCTAGACTGCCGCCGTCGAAGTCGCCGGAAGCGTCCCGGCTCGCCGTACTTTCCCGGCGAAGGGGAGAGATTCCGGCGAGTTCGAGGCCGAGCGCGAGGCCGGCGGGGCGGGTGGGCTGCACCGGCGCGCCACGAGGCCGCCGGAGGCCGCGCCGCTAGACTCACGCGCATGACAATTGTTGACGAGCAGGGCCGCCCGGAACCTCCCCTAGCAGGCGACGAAGCCGCGACCCTCCTGGGATTCCTGGACTTTCAGCGGGCCACGCTGGCGTGGAAGTGCGCCGGACTGGACGCCGCCGGCTTCGGGGCCACTACCGCTGCCTCATCGATGACGCTGGGCGGGCTGCTGAAGCACATGGCCTACGTGGAGGGCGCATGGTTTTCCCATTCCCTGCACGCCCGGGACCGGGAGGCCCCGTTCGACACCGTGGATTGGAAGGCCAACCCGGACTGGGAGTGGGAAACCGCCGCCGGGGACACCCCGGACCAGTTGCGGACCCTGTGGCAGGATGCCGTGGACCGGTCCCGGATCAGTGTCGCGGAGGCCCTGGCCGGCGGTGGCCTGGACCAATTGRCCCGGCGCCCGTGGCCGGACGGGTCGGCGCCGAGCCTGCGCTGGATCCTGTGCCACATGATCGAGGAGTATGCCCGGCACAACGGCCACGCCGACCTCCTTCGCGAGGCCTTGGACGGCGAGACGGGGGAGTAGCCTCGAGGCGGGTCGACGCTACCACCCGTTGCTCTATCAGTCCTGGCGGTCACGGACGCGGAATGACGACCAGGACTGATAGAGCAACCAGGTATTACTGGCGCGATCTAGTATGCCTTGACCCGCTGTTCGACGACGAGGTGGACGAGGGCGAACACGCCGTCCTGGTCGATGGCGGTCAGCGCAGCCTCCAGGGCGGCCGGGACGTCCTGATCCTCGGTCACCGTGATGCCGAAACCGCCGAACGCCCGGGCCATCATGCCGAAGTCGGGGTTCTTCAGCTGCGTCCCCGATACGCGGGACGGGTAGTGGCGTTCCTGGTGCGTGCGGATGGTGCCGTACTCCTGGTTGTCCATCACGATGATGAGCGGTGTGGCTCCGTACTGGGCGGCCGTGGCGAGCTCCTGGCCGTTCATCAGGAATTCCCCGTCGCCGGCGATGGTGACCACGCGGCGCTCCGGGCTGGCCAGCGAGGCGGCGATGGCCGAGGGCACCGAGTAGCCCATGGAGCCATTGCGGGCGCTGATCATCGAGGCGTAGCACCGGGTGGGGAAATACCGGTGCGCCCAGTTGGTGTGCTCGCCCGCCCCGAACGTCACCATGGCGTCCTCCGGCAGCAGCGGCACGAGGTTCGCCATCAGGGTGTCCATTTTTGCGGGCCCGTTGCCGGGTTTCGACGGCGGAAGGCTGGCGAAGGACTGCTGCTCGGCGCGCATCCGGGCCGTCCACGCCTTCCACTCTTCCTTGACGGGCAAGTCGATGTTCACCAGATCCCGGACGAAAGCCTCCGGCTTGGCCAGGATCTGGCGGGAGACCGGGCCGGAGCGGCCGCGCAGCGAGGGATCGATGGTGACCAGGAAGTTCTTCTTGTTCCAGTCCTGCCGGCAGACGAAGCCGTCCGTGATCACGTCCCCCGGGACCGTCCCGACGAAAACAAGCAGATCGGTTTCCTCCAGGAGGTCGTACGTGGGGCGGGGCCGGCCGTAGCCGATCGGTCCCACATAGCTGGGGGAATCGGAGGAGACGGTCCCCTGCGTGCGCCATTCCGCCGCGGCAGGGATGTGGTGCTTTTCCAGCCACCGGGTGAGCTCCCCGGCTGCTTCCTGGGTCCAGTCGTTCCCGCCGGTGACGAAGAGCGGCTTCTTGGACTGTGCCAGGGCTTCGGCGAGGGCGCCGGCATCCGAAGTGCTCATCCCGCCTGCGGCCACCGGGATGGGCGGGTGCAGGGCCGGATCAATCTGTGCGCGGATGATGTCCTCCGGCAGACCCACCACCACTGGCCCGGGACGGCCGCTCATGGCCGCGAACATTGCCTCCGCGACAATCTCGGAGGCCCGCTCGGGGTGGTCGAGGACCATCACGCGTTTGGCCCCCGTGTCGAACCACGCCTTGATGTCGAACTCCTGGAACGCCTCGCGGTCCCGGTGAGCGAACGGAATCAGGCCGACAAAGAGCAGCATCGGGGTGGAGTCCTGCCAAGCGGTATGCAGGCCCACGTGGGCGTTCGCTGCCCCGGGTCCGCGGGTGACCATGGCGACGCCGGGACGCTGGTTCATCTTGCCGTCGGCCTCGGCCATGTAGGCGGCGCCGCCCTCGTGCCGGCAGACCACGGTCTCGATGTCCGAGCCGTGCAGCCCGTCGAGGACGTCCAGGAAGCTTTCCCCCGGGACAACGAAGGTGCGTTCCACCCCGTGCGCCACGAGCGAATCTACAATCACGTGGCCGGCGGACTTGAGGGTGCTGGCGCCGTTGAGGTTATCCAGGATAGCCCCTGGGACCGTCTGTAGGGTTTTGATGGTGTCGCCTTCAACTGGGTGGGTGTCGGTCGCGGTCATGGTGGGTGCAGACTCCGTTTTCATCACTACTTGTCTTCTTGGGTTGGTTGGCGGGCATGGCATGTCCGCTGAACTCAGCGGAGCGGTTGCTGATGCCTAGTCTGTTTCCGGTCCGGTGCAGAAGAAGCAGCCGTCTTCGCAACTGTCGTTCGACGCCGGCGGCTTGCCTGTGTTTGCGGCTGGCGGGTCGAGTTCCTGCAGTGTGCTAGTTCGGCCGGGACTGAGCGGGTTTCGTGGCTTCATGGAGGCTTTCAGGTTGTATGTCGGGTTGTGTGACCGGTCGGCAACAGGATGTTCGATTAGCGGATTGGGGTCCGGCTGGCCAGCACTGGCGCGGCGCCCGTGAAGCCGTCGCGGGTTTCGGCGATGTCGTGGATCTGTTTCCGGCAGGCGTACCAGCCGCCTACCATCAGGGCGCAGGCGACCAAGGTCACCAGCAGCGTGAGCGGGGAGTCGATGAAGACCATGACGAGCACGCCGAGCAGGAACACCAGGGAGAGGTACCCGGTGTAGGGGGCGCCGACCATCCGGAAAGAGGGGCGCTCAAGCCAGCCTTTGTCTGCCCATCGTTTGAGCTGGATCTGGCAGAGCACGATCGTGGCCCAGGTGACGACGATGCCTACGGAGGCGACGTTCAGGACGATCTCGAACGCCTGGCCGGGGACCAGGTAGTTCAGCGGGACCCCGAGGAGGGAGACTCCGGCGGTGATGGCGATGCCGCCATAGGGGACACCGGCCTTGTTCATCCGCTGGGCGAACTTCGGGGCGGATCCGGCCACTGACATGGAGCGCAGGATGCGGCCGGTGGAGTACAGGCCGGCGTTCAGCGAGGACAGGGCGGCCGTGAGGACCACGAGGTTCATGATGACGTCCACGCCCTGGATACCAATGGATCCGAAGAACGTCACAAACGGGCTGACGCCTTTTTCGTACGAGGTGTAGGGCAGCAGCAGGGCGAGCAGAATGACCGAGCCGACGTAGAAGACGGCGATGCGGAAGACCACGGAGTTGATGGCCTTGGGCATGATCCTTTCGGGGTTCTTGGTTTCGCCGGCGGCGGTGCCGATCAGTTCGATCGAGGCGTAGGCGAATAGCACGCCCTGCATGAGGATGATCATGGGCAGCAGGCCGTTGGGGAAGATGCCGCCGTTGTCGGTGATGAGACTGAAGCCGACTTCCTGGCCTTCCACGGGGGTTCCGAACATGACGAAGTAGGTGCCGATCAGCAGGAACGCGACGAGGGCCGCGACTTTGATCAGGGCGAACCAGAACTCGAGCTCGCCGAACACCTTGACGGAGACGAGGTTGAGGCAGAGGACCACGACGAGGGCGATCAGCGCCCACGCCCACTGCGGTACGGCCCCCATCCAGGGGATATATTTGCCGAAGAAGTTCATGTAGAGGGCCACGGCGGTGATGTCCACGATGGTGGTGGTGGCCCAGTTGATCCAGTAGAACCAGCCGGAGATGAACGCGGCTTTCTCTCCGTAGAATTCGCGGGCGTAGGACACGAACGATCCTGACGAGGGCCGGTGCAGCACCAGTTCCCCCAGGGCGCGCAGGATCAGGAACGCGAAGAAGCCGCAGACGGCGTAGGCGATGACCAGTGACGGGCCGGCCGCGTTGAGCCGGCCGCCGGCGCCCAGGAACAGGCCGGTTCCGATGGCGCCGCCGATCGCGATCATCTGGATCTGCCGGGGCTTCAGGCTCTTGTGGTATCCCGAGTCCTCCGCATGGATCAAGGCATCCGAAGCGTGGGCGTGGCCACCATCAGCCTGGTACAAGCCAACCTCGTCATTGGGGTTGTTGGGCATGGGTGTTCCTTTCGATCTGTCAGAGATCTAAATGGGTTCTGGAGGGAGGTTGTGGGGTACAGCCAGGCGTCAGATCAGAAGATCGACCACCCGGTGCGGTCGGACAGGTCAGCGAGAGCCGCCGTGCCTGCCAGGGAATTTCCCTTGGAATCCAGCCGCGGGCTCCAGACGCAGATGGCGCACTCGCCGGGGACGATCGCCAAGATGCCGCCGCCCACACCGCTTTTCCCCGGAAGTCCCACGCGGTAGGCAAACTCGCCGGCTGCGTCATACATGCCGCAGGTCAGCATGATGGAGCCGATGCGCTTGGCCTCGCTCCTGGAGATCACCGCGCCCTGCGCTCCGCGACCATCCTGCGCGAGGAAAAGACCTGCCTTGGCCACCTCCACGCAGGTCATCATGATTGAGCACTGCCTGACGTAGTTCTCGACCACTGCCTGTGCGGGCCGCCGCAGGTTGCCGAATTCCTTCAGGAAGTGGGCGAGGGCCAGGTTGCGGCTGCTGCTGGAGAGTTCACTCCTTGCGGCGATCTCGTCGATGAAAGGACCCGGTTGACCGACCTGGCCGTTGAGGAAACGCAGGACCTGAGCGGCGGCGTCCGGAGATCTTTCCATCAGATGGTCGGTGACCACCAGGGCGCCGGAGTTGATGAAGGGGTTCCGCGGGACCCCGTGCTCGACTTCAAGCTGGACCAGGGAGTTGAAGGACGTCCCTGACGGCTCGCGCAGGACCCTGGACCACAACGAGCCGGAGTCATCGGCGCTGAGGGCCATCGCCAAGGTGAAGACCTTGGAGATGCTCTGGATGGAGAACGGAAGACCGGCGTCGCCGGAACTGAACACTTCCCCGGACGTCGTGGCAACTGCGATGCCGAAACGGTCGAACGGCGGGGACTGCAGGTGGGGAATGTTTGCGGGAACTGACCCCGCTTCCGTCCGGGGCCGGTGGCTGCGGACAATGTCATCCAGTACTAGGCCAAGCGGCGGCGAATCGAGTGCTGTCATCATTTCTTGCCCAGGTGCTCCTTCTGCGTGCCGGCCCACTCCTGAACATGAAGCAGGGCGACCAGTGAATGGCGGGGATTGCCGAGGTCCAGCCCGGTGATCCGGCTGACCTTGCCGATCCGGTAGTAGACGGTGTTCTTATGTAGCTGCATCCGCTTGGCGCACTCGGCCACGTCCAGGGAAGCGTCGAAGAAGGCCCGCAGGGTTTCGGCCAGTTCCGCGTCTTCGCGGAGCAGGGCCCAAAGGCTGCGGTGCCGGAAGGCCGCCGTCGTAAAGTTCTCCACGGCGTCGTGGAAGAGGATCTCGGCTTCGAAGTCGTCCACCTCGGCCACCGGGGCTTCGCCGGACCGGCGCATGCAGCCCAGCAGGGCCTCGGATATTCCGGTCACGGAATGGAGGGAGAGCAGGTCGGCGACCGTGGGTCCGACGGCGGCAAAGGTGCTGATGCCGAGGTGCTTGGTGGCGTCCTTGACGATTGCCTCGGCCAGGCTCCGCAGCCCGGCGCCGGCGTTGGCGGACTGGAGTCCGGGAAGGATCACGGCGGTGTCGCCACGAAACTGTCCCACGATGGCTGAGGGCTTGTAGGCGGCCGCATGGATTGAAGCGAGGTTTGCCAGCTCGCCGTGTTTGAGTGCGGCGTCGTTCTCCTGGGCTTCGGATGCCGAGAGGCCAATCAGGATCAGGGCCGCGGGACGGTCCGCAGGGATTTTCTCGCTGTGTGCGCTCGCCGCAGCCTCGGCGGGACCCGACAGGAGGCGCACGATCCGGTCCTCGCGCATGTGCACGGACTGCTGGTTGCGGTACCGGATCAGCTCGGCGGAGGCCCGCGCGGCTGAGCCCGTGAGCACGTAGTCGACGTCGTCGCCGAAGCCGCCGCCGGTTTCCTGGAGCCATATGTAGCCCATGATGCGGTCGCCGGCGAACAGGCTGATGGCAACGCGCTCCCGCAGGCCATCCTGAGGCCGGGCAGGCACCCGGACCGGCAGGCGGGTCCGGTGCAGCTCACGGTAGGCCCCGAGGTCCTTGAGTAGAAGTTCGTACTTGCGCGGGCCGCGCCGGGCCAGAATCGAGGCCTTGCGCAGCTCGTCAATGGCGTTGGTGACCGTGGAGTACGCCAGGACCTTGTTGGCGGCGTCCTCGATCACCACGTGGCTGGAGGTCAGGCGGGCCGTGGTCTGGGCGATGGCGAAGAGGTCTTCCTCGAGCAGGGTCAGTACTTCGCTCTGGTAGCTGGGCGGCTGGATCCTGTCCTTGGCGATGGACAGCAGGCGGTCCCAGTCTGCCGCCGGGTCCACCAGCAGCAGCCCGGTTCCGGCGGCGCGCAGCAGCTCTTCCGCTTCCGCCAGTTCCTCGTGGCTGCCCTTGACCGCCAGGACCAGTGGAGGGCTTTTCAAGAGGCGCCGCACCGCCGGCAAGGCGGAGCGTCCGCGCACGCCGATCAGCAGGACAAACGCAGACCCGCCGTCGGAGGTCTCGTCGTCGGCGTCAACGATTAGAAAGCGTTCGATCGCCGCGTCCGTGCGGGACGGCCGAAGCATCAGGCTGGCGAAACCGAGGGGGAGATCCGCGAGGATGTCGTCCACTGTAGCTGCGGCCATGGGCTTCCTTCTGACATCGGCACCCGCCCGGACTGCTTTGTCCGGACACCTCATGCTATCCAGCCGCTCTCGCCAAAAGTATAGAAAATATCCTAAATTACGCAGCCAGTTTTAGGTCTGCGGACCAAGGCGGGGGACCTACTCCGCGTTACCGGTAATTTGTGGTTATTTGTCGGCGAGAGGCGCACCCCATGCAGCCCAAAGCCAACACCACCCCATCGTTTGCTCCGTAAGTGCCGTAATCACTCCTCAAAAGGGCATCTACGGAGCAATCGACGGGGTTTGAGGACCGGAAAGGGACCGGTCATCATGGAGTGTTGGTGCGTCATTGCGGACCTGACGTCCGCCGCACCGCCGCTAGCACTGACGCACACAGGAGAACGCATGGAGACGCCCCCGGAGCTCATTGACTTCACCGCAGGCCACGCCCGTTCCGGTGATCTGGACGTTTCCTGGATCCACGGATCAGAATCGGCGAAGCACAACGCGGACCCGGACATCCAGGTCCATGCCTACGACGAGCACACCTTCATCCTGCGCCAGAACATGGCGGTCAACTATGAGGCGCCGTTCATGTTCCTGCTGTTCGGCAGCGCCCGGGCCGTGCTCATCGATACCGGCGCCACCGCATCCCCGGACTTTTTCCCCCTGCGCCGCGTTGTCGACGGCCTCATGGAAACCTGGCTTGCCGCTCATCCCCGTGACGGCTACCGGCTCCTTGTCCTCCATACGCATCCGCATGGCGACCATGTTGCGGGGGACGCCCAGTTCGCCGGCCGCCCCGGCACCGTCCTTGTGGACGCGGACCGGGACAGTGCGTGGGAATTCTTCGGATTCACCGGCGCTTCCGGCAATACCGGCGACGACGGCGGCGGCGGGTTTGGCGGCGGCGCTTCGCCGGCAGACGTGGAGCCGGCGCAGGTGGATCTGGGCGGCCGCGTCCTGCAGTGCTGGCCCAGCCCGGGGCACCACAACGCGGCGGTCACGTTCTACGATCCCCACACCGGGTTCCTCCTCACCGGGGACACGGTCTATCCCGGCCGGCTGTACATCCAGGACTGGCCCGCGTTTGTCCGCACCATCGACCGGCTGATCGGGTTCTGCAGCACCCACCCCGTCACCCACGTCCTGGGCTGCCACATCGAAATGTCGCGGCAGCCCGGCGTCGACTATCCGGTCTTCACCACGTACCAGCCCGACGAACCACCGCTGCAGATGACCGTCGAGCAACTCCGGGAGATCCGCCGGGCCATCGCCGAGGTAGGCGGACGCCCCGGCCGGTACGTGTTCCCCGGCTTCATCCTCTGCCTCGAAGGGGCCTGAGGCGGCAGCTGTCGGTGACCCTCAGCGGCCCCGCAGCGACGCCGCGGCCGGGACGCCGGGCGGGAAATCAGGCAGCGCCCCTGCGGGCGTGTGGAAGATCCACAACGACAGCGCACGGTAGGTGGCCCAGTCGTCGTCGGCCGCCTGCAGGGACGCGATCTCGGTTCCGTCCGGCTGCCCGGTGGTGCGGATCACCTGCAACCGGACCGGGGCAGCCTCCGGCAGCCGGAGCGTGACCGGCCCCGAAGCCGGCAGCGTTCCGCGCGGGAAACGAACCGCAGCGCCACCGACCGAAATGTCCAGCAGCTCTCCGCCGGCGCCTTCGGCTTCCACCGGCGCGGACACCTCCATCCGGTAGGCGTTGCGGCGGGAAGTGGCGAATTCGGCGGCCCGGATCCGCCGCGTCCCGAGAACCAGGACCACGCCGGCGAGCACCAGCCAGGCGCCGGAGGCCACGGTGGAACCGGGCGTCGTGCGCCAGGGCACCAGCCCGGCCAGTCCGGCCGCCGCGTACAGAATCACCGCGGCGATGAGGACAACCATCACGATGAGGATTCGCGGCGTCCGGCCCCGGAGCCGGAGGTCGGCGGCGCCCTTGGGCGTCACCTGGAACTCCAGGATGTTCCGGGACATGAGCCACCAGAGGCACGCGAGGCCTACCGGGACGCGGAAGATCCGCAGGGCGAAGGCCGTGGGCCAGTGGATTTCGTTGCGCATGAGCTGCTTTGACCCCCACAGGCGCACGGTGAACATGACCAGGAAGACCCCGGTGAAGAGCAGCGGGCCGGCGGTGGAGGTCTGTGCCCCGGACAGCATGATCACTACCGGAATCAGGAAAGCCACCAGCGTGGCGATGCCCTCCAGCCACCACAGCGTGCCGTTGAGGTACTCGTGGTAATTCCGCCACGACATCCAGCCCTTCGCCGCCCACAGTTTCTCGTGGACGAGGATCTGCATCGCGCCCATGCCCCAGCGCCGGCGCTGCAGCAGGTACTGGTCCGGCGTCGCCGGTGCGAGCCCGACGGCGAGCGTCTGGTGGTGGTAGACGGTCCGCCAGCCGCGCCGGACGAGTTTGAGCGTGGTGTGCATGTCCTCGGTAATCGTCTCGGTCGCCACGCCGCCCACCTCTTCCAGGGCGCTCAGTCGCAACAACGACGTCGACCCGCACCAGAACGGCCCGGCGTCGGGAACGTTGCGGGACGCCATGAGGACGTTGAAGAAGGTGCCCTGCTCCCCGGTGATGCCGTCGTCGTCGAACGCGCCGCCGTTGTAGAAGGACTGCGGGCCCTGGATCAGGGCGATCTCGGGGTCTTCGAACCAGCCCAAGGTGGCGGTGAGGAATGTGGGCAGCGGGACGTGGTCGCAGTCCAGGACGGCGATGATGTCGATGCCGGGGCCGCCCGCGGCCTTTTCGGCGGCCATCAGGCCCAGGGCGTGGTTCATGTTGCCGGCCTTGGCGTGGTCGTGGACGGCCCGGCCGACGTACCGGGCACCATAGGCGATGCACATTTCCTCGACCCAGGGCCGGTCGCCGTCGTCGAGAACCCACGTCTCATGCGCCGGGGCCAGCTCGCAGGCGGCGGCGACCGTGGGCGTCAGAACCTCGATGGGCTCGTTGTACGTGGGGATCAGCACCGCAACCCGCATGCCGTTCGGGGCCTCCGTCACGGGCGCCGGGGGATGGCTGTCGATGTTCCACACGGACCACGCCTTCAGGATGAGGCCGGCCAGCGGCAGGGCATCGAAGGTCACCAGAATCCAGGCGATGGTCAGGTTCCATTCACCCGACGGCATCGTGAACAGGACACGCCACGCCAGGTACAGGACGAGGGCTGCGATGGCCGCGACACCGCCCACATGGGCCAGCCGCCGGGAACGGGGCGCCTCCGGTCCGGGAGGTCCCAGACGCGCGGCCCAGCCGGCAATGCCGGCACGGGCCAGCGCGGTGGCATCAAGTGGTACGGGCCGTGGCGCAGCGGATGTTCTTCCGGCGGAGAGTGGTTCAGCCGGTGCGCTCTCGGCGCGCAGCCGCAGATCTTCACGAGGCACGTGATCTCCCTCAGCTAGATCCGGTGCTCAATGTCCGATCAGCGTAGCCGCGCGGCGGTGTTTTTGGCCGGGTTGTCCGCAATCCTTGGACAATACTGCGTCTGGGGTGCCGTGCGGGAGGCGCCGCGGTCCATCGGGCTCTGTTAGGGCCCGCCACTTCGTTCAAAGCGGCTTCGTCTGTGAATCAGTGCGCTGCCAGGTTGTTCGCGTCCTCGGGCCCGACGAAGTTGCATGAGCCCGGATGACGCACGGGCAGCGAGCAGGTGCGCCCGGTGGGTAGGTGGACGTTGGCGCACCGTCCGGCCATGGCCACGTCTTCCCGGACATGTGTGACGTGGGTGCTGCTGAGCGCCTCGGTTGCTTCCTCGCGACTGGTGGGCTGGGGGTTTCCGGATGCACTGTGCTCTTGGCTGTTCACGGCTGGAACTCCTCGGGATTTGCTGTGCAGGAAGGATGGGAAGGATGCTTAGTTTGGCCGAAGTCCCCAGCCTCGCACGGGCGGGTTAACACGGGGTTACGGGGGCGTAAGGTTCCCGTCTCGGCGGGGACACCCCTTTGCCCCCGCCCGCCTGTTCCTCATACTGGAAGGGCAGATCCGCGATGCCGGCAGGCGAGGACGGTGGTGGCTGATGAGCAGTGGGGTGAGCGGTTCAAACAGCGTGTTCCGGCGCCGCGTGGAGCGCGCCGCGGAACTTCGTAGCGTCCGGGCCTCGGGCAGCACCGCCCAGGAGAACGATGCGCTCAACGCCGCCGAGGAGGAGCTCCGGCAAAAGCGCGCCAAGATCGACGACGCCGCGAAGGCCGAGTACCTGATCCGGGACGCCATGGCGCAGGGCAAGTTCGACAACCTCAAATATGCCGGCAAACCTATTCCGGGGTTGGGGGAGGCGTATGACCCCGACTGGTGGGTCAAGGGCCTGATCCAGCGGGAGAACATCTCCGGCCTGGGCCCGAAGGCGATCCTGCTCCGCACCGAGGACGCCGAGCTGGATGCCCGTCTGGATGCCCAGTTCAGCGAAAAGCAGGTGCGCGAGATCGTGGAGGACTTCAACGCCCGGGTCATCGATGCCCGGCGGCAGCTGCAGGGCGGGCCGCCGGTGATCACCAAAACGCGCGACGTCGACGTCGAACTGGACCGCTGGCGGGGCCGCCGGGCTGCCGCGGCCACCGCTGACCCGCCCGAGCCGGAACCAAAGCAGTCCTGGTGGCGGCGACTCTGGAACGGGGCCGGCTAACCGGCTCTGGCTAAGCGCTGTCCGGGGCGTGCCCGGTGGAGCCCCGGACCACAAGCTGCGTTGGAACGAGGTACAGGCGCTGCGGAAGATCCCGGGTTTCCCGCCGTTCCAGGATGAACTTCCCCGCCTGCAGGCCCACGGCGAAGTTGCCGTTGTCCACCGAGGTCAGGGACAAGTGGCGTATGCGGGCGAGGTACGTGTTGTCGTATCCGACCAGCGAGAGGTCGCCCGGTACCGTGAGGCCCTGGTCGGCGGCCGCTGAGAGCGCGCCGATGCAGGCGAGGTCGTTGAAGGCGAAAATCGCGGTGGGCCGCTCCGGTCCGGCGAGCAGGCGGTGGGCGGCGTCGGATCCGCTTTCCTCACTCATGCCGCCGGCCACGACCCAGGGATCCAGCCCGGCATCCCGCATCGCATCCTCGTAGCCGGCCCGTCGCAGCCGGCCGATCTCGCCGGGGCCCTGAAGGTGGGCGATGCGCCGGTGCCCGAGGGCGATGAGGTGCTCGGCCGCCTGGCGGGCACCGGAGGCGTCGTCGTCAACCACGATGTCCGCTCCGGGCAGGGCGGGCTCCCGGGTGCCGGCGAGGACCACCGGCACACTGGCGATGGCGGCCTCCAGGGCGGCTTCCTCTGAGGTGGTGCCGACCACCACAATGCCGTCGATGCGCTGCTCCAGCAGGGTTTCCACGGAACGGCGGCCCACCCGGTGGTCGGTGTAGGAATCGACGAGGACGGGGGAGACGCCGGCTGCGTGCAGCGTCGCGCTCAGGCCCTCGAGGAGTTCGACAAACCAGGGATTCCGGAGGTCGTTGAGCAGCACGCCGACAGTGCCGCTGTGCGGGCTGGAAAGCCCGCGGGCAAGCTGGTTAGGCCTGTAGTCGAGCTCGGCCATCGCGTCCAGGACGGCCTGCCGGCGGCCGGCGCCGACGTTGGAGGATCCGCCCAGCACCAGGGACACGAGGGATTTGGACACCCCGGCGCGCTCGGCGACGTCGCGGATGGTGGGCCGGCGGGGCGGTTGGCCGGGGGCCGGCGGGTGGTTCATGGCGCTCCTCCTCTGGATGCCGTCCCAGCATAAGGGGTTGACGAGCGTCACCGACAAAGT
This sequence comes from Arthrobacter sp. P4_F10, assembly GCF_056401435.1. Taxonomy (NCBI): domain Bacteria; kingdom Bacillati; phylum Actinomycetota; class Actinomycetes; order Micrococcales; family Micrococcaceae; genus Arthrobacter; species Arthrobacter sp. P4_F10. The sequence goes on along the minus strand of NZ_JBFUJJ010000016.1, from coordinate 54,732 downwards.
CCATTATGGACCGGTCCAAGTGGTTGTCCAATAGTGTTTGTCCAGCAGTGAGGAATTGTTATGAGTGCACCACAGTCGCCGAAGCCGGCCCGCCCCGAGACAGGAGGCTGACGTGCTGCGCTTCGCCCTCCTGGGGGCCGGTTTCATCGGTTCCGTTCACGCCGCCAACCTCGCCGCCCATCCCGGCGTCGAATTTTCCCGCGCCTATGACATCGACCAGAACCGAGCCAAGGCCCTGGCTGACACGCACGGAACCCGCACCGCCCGGGACCTGGACGAGGTGTTCGACCCCGAACAAATTGACGCGGTCTTCATCGCCTCCTCCACCGACACCCACGCCCAGCACTTGGTCCGCGCCGCCGACGCCGGGCTGGCCGTATTGTGCGAGAAGCCGATTGACCTGGACCTTGACCGGGCCCGGGAGGCCGCCGCCCACGCAGCCGGCCGCGCCGTCCCGGTCATGGTCGACTTCAACCGCCGCTTCGACCGCGACTATGCCGAACTTAAGCGGGTCATCGACGCCGGTGAGATCGGCGACGTCGAACTCCTCCAGCTCACCACCCGCGGGCCGGCCCTGCCGCCGCTGTCGTACATCGCCACATCAGGCGGCCAGATGCGAGACCAGACCGTGCACTTCTTCGACCTCGCCCGCTGGCTCACCGGGCTGGACCCGGTGGACGTTTTCGCCGTCGGCTCCGCCCTGTCCGATCCCCGCCTGGCCGAGTACGACGACGTCGACACCTCCGCGGTCACGCTCCGGCTGCCCACCGGTGCGCTGGTACAGATCGACAGCGTCCGGCGCACGGGCTACGGCTACGACGAGCGGATCGAGGTCATGGGCTCCGCGGGCCTGGTCGAGGCAGGACGCCGCCGCACCGGAGCCGTGTCCAGGTACCGCGCAGGTCAGGTGGTGGACGACGGGCTGCACCCCGGCTGGTTCGAACGCGTCCAGCCCACCTACGCCGCCGCCCTGGCCCACTTCGTCGCCGCGGTGGAAGGCGGAACGACCCTGACGCCCTCGCTCGACGACGGGCTCAAGGCCCAGGCCATCGCGGAGGCCGCCACCCGCTCCCTGCACACGGGCCGCTCGGAGCGGATCGAGTACACGGCCATGACTGCCTCCGGGCACGTTAACGGCGCCCACCCCACGGCGGCCCGCTCATGACCGGGAACCGCTCGCTCTCGACTGGCCGGCGCTAATCGAGGGACGGCCGCTTTCGTTGCTGTTTCGTCGCCGCCCGCCGTTCCTTTGCGGCGAGGCGCCGGCGGTTCGAGCCCCTGGTCGGTTTGGTCGCCCGGCGTCGGGCAGCATCGGGAGCAAGACCCTCTGCCACGAGGTCGGCGAGCTTGGCCAGGGCGATCTCGCGATTGCGCAGCTGGGAGCGCCGCTCGGAGGCGGTCACGGTGATCACCCCGGTGATGAGGCGCGGTCCGAGACGCGTGACCAGCATCAGCCGTTGGCCGTCCGAAAGCGCCGCCGAGGCGGCGACGTTCCACGAGAGTTCGACGCGGCTGTCCGAGGTATTGACGTGTTGACCGCCTGGCCCGGACGAACGCGAGAACCGCCAACGCAATTCCGGCGCGGGAATCGTGAGCGCAGGCGATATCTCCAGATCCATGCAACTAGCGTCGCACGATATGGGCGCGATCGAAGCCCTCATCCCCGCGCAGGCTCAGCATGACCATCTCATGACAGTGCCCGTCCGCACGCTGAACTCCCAGAGAGCGATCCTGCGCTGTGAGCCGGTTTGGTGAACCTCAGCGGCACGGACCAGTCTCCGTCTATGAGCTCGCCGGCTCTTCACGCCGTTCGAGCGTCTGTCCGTACGGGACATCGCGGCTTACAGCGACGGTGTAGCTGGTGTATCCGTGCTGGGTAACGAGGATGCCGTGGCGGCATTCCTTCATGGCGTGTTCGCGGGCGATCTCTACGGCGGCGTTCAGGTCGTTTTCGACGGTATCCGGGTCGTGGGCGGTGATTTCCAGGACGACGTCCGAGTGGCGCTTGATCATCGTGGTCTCTTTCTAGGCGGGATGTGCCGGGGTCCTCAGCGGGCACGGGTTTCCGGGGTCCGGGCATACCCGGGGAGGCGGAAAGCGGTGGTTCCAGAGGGGTTGCCCGACATTCTCTAATGGGGCGGTGGCCGGCCGAAGTGTCTGGCGGGCTGGATCGGCGGAAGCAATCTCCTGCGGATCTGTAGCCAGTGTGGATGATCGGCGGACCGGGCGCAATACCAAAGTCCGAAAAAGTCGGCTGTGGCGGTTCCGTGCCCGCCCCTCCTTGAGTGCTGGCATTACGCAACGGCCGCTATCAGGAGGCCCAGGCAATTGCCGCTGCAACGTGCCGTGGCCTCGCGCGGGCAATCGGGGTAGCCTGCGCTTAGGCGCACACACTGCGAACCTGCACGTCGGCACGAAGCGGGCGATGCCCATGAAGAAGTTCGGAACACAAGACGGCCACAGCCCGCGGCCGGCGGCTTCGGCCGAGTCGGGGCGCCCGTCACCGCCCCGTGGCCCGTTGCGCCTTGCCGCCACGCTGGCGTTTGCCGGCTTCGCGGTGTCGGTGATTGCCGGGCTGCTCCATGCCGATACGGCCACCGCGAACGACCATCCGGCGACGTTCGCGGAGTACGCCCGCAGCGGCATCTGGACTGCCGTCCACTTGGGGCAGTTCGCTGGCATGGCGCTTCTCATCTCCGGGCTGCTGGTCCTGCTGGTGGTCCTGAAAGCGCCGGACGGAGCCTTGGCCTGGGCGGCCCTCTTCGGTGCGGTGGCAGCGGTCGCCGCACTGGCACTGTATGCCTCCCTCCAGGCCGTCGACGGGGTTGCCCTCAAGCACGCCGTGGACGCCTGGGCTGCCGCCGCGGAGCCGGAGAAAACCGCCCGGTTTGCGACCGCCGAGGGCATCCGGTGGCTGGAGTGGGGCATGCGCAGCTACCAGAGCTTCGTGCTGGGCGCGGCCCTGCTCCTGACCGGTGCCGTGGTTGTCGGGGCACGCCGCGTCTCCGCGCTGATCGGCTATCTCATGGCGCTCTCCGGGTTGGCGTACATTGCCCAGGGCTGGATCATTGGGGCCGAAGGCTTCTCCCCGGGGAACACCATTCCCACACTGGCCGGGATTGTCCTGGTCCTGGTGTGGTCCGTGTGGCTGCTGGTCAGCGCCTGGTTCGGGAAGGACGCGCCGGCCAGGGACCGGAGGCGCGGGTAGCGGGCTCGTGCATGGCCGAAGCCGCCGGAAACCTGCTCAGACAGCCTGACACAAGGGGGCATTCCGGCGAACCCGCAGGTCTCCGGCGAACTCGCCGGGCTTCCTTCGCCGGGTCTCTCAGGGCAGCTGGTAGCGGATACCCCAGCTGAGACGCCACGTCTCGCCGGGGGCCAGCCAGCGCAGTCCTTTGCCGCTGTTCAAGGCATCGGCCGGGGCCGTCATGGGCTCCACCGCCACCGCTGTGACCAGGCCGCCGTCGGTTGGGAAAATGCGGGTCGTGAAGGCCTGGACATAGCCGAAGGACGCATCCATGAACAGTTGCACCTGGCTGCCGTCCGGGGCTTCCAGATAGTGAAGCGAGCTGCCGTCCGGTTCCCGGCAGACGTCGCTCCACGCATCATCGAGGGCGACGTCGCCCACACGTTGCCCTGCCCGGAAGTCGTGCCGGGTCCCGCGGACGGCTGCGGTGGCACCGGTCGGGTTCAGCCGCTCATCGACCTCGATGTGCGTGTCGGCATTGATGAACAGCGTCAGGTCTTCCGTGGGCACAGCGCCCAGCCTGAGGAACGGGTGCGCCCCGACGGCCACCGGGGCTGCCCGGCTGCCCGTATTCGTCAGGCTGTGGGTGACAAGAAGCCCGTCCTCCGCGAGTTGGTAGTGGACCGCCGTCGCGAGTTCAAAGGGGTAGCCCGGTGCGGGTGCGACATCGGCCGCCAGCGTGATGCTGTCCGCCGACCGGTGCGCGACCCTGTATGCGGCGCCGGACAGCAGCCCGTGCAGGGCGTTGCCGTTGACGGGTTCCGTGATCTCCAGTTGCTGCGGGACGCCGTCGTAGGTCCACTTTCCGTCCGCCACCCGGTTGGGCCATGGCACCAGGACCCAGCCCGCGCACGACGGCGGTCCGGCCGCGGCGGGGTAGTCCTGCAGGAGGGCGATGCCGTCGATTTCGAGGGCCCGCAGGCTGGCGGCGATTTCCGTCACGACTGCTCGTTGGCGGCGGCCTCCCAACACAGCCTGCAGTTCGTAGTTCTCGCCCATCGGTGCCAGGCTCTGGTGCTGCACTGTCTGGTTCTGCATAGTCAGCCTGTCTGGGACGTGGGTGCGGGCAGGGTGGCGGTGGTTGTGCCGATGCCCGCGGGATCGGCCAGGAACTGTGCGAAGGCCAGCTCTGCAGCCCCGATCATCATCAGATCGGATCCGAGCGCCGCACGGTAGATCTTGACCTGGCCCGCGGGACCGTCCATTGCCTGGGACAGCAGCGTTCCGATCAACGACGTCGGCGCGAGCGCATGCAGCGTCCCCAGGAAACCGTCCAGGACGATTGCCTCTGGGTTGAAAATGTTCACGGCATTGCGCAGGGCAATGCCCAGATACAGCAACTGTCGGGCGACTTCGTCGTTCACCTCGGCACTGCTGCTGTTCGCGAGGGCGTTTTCGAGGTCCGCGGTGTCGCCGCGGGTCAAGCCGGCCAGCTCGAGGAGGCGGGATTGGGAGACTTCGGTTTCCAGGCAGCCAGTGGCACCGCAATGGCAGGTCTTGCCTCCCGTGCGCACAAAGGTGTGGCCGAGTTCCCCGGCGTAGCCGGAGGCCCCCCGGAGCAGCTGCCCGTCGGAGATGATCCCGCCGCCAATGCCGCTGGCGCCGCCGTTGAGGTAGATCAGGTTCCCCTGCCCGGCACCCGCCCCGAAAATCTGCTCGGCTTCGGCGCCCAGCGAGGCGTCGTTGGCGGCGAGGCACGGGTAGCCGGTGGCCTCGCTCAGCATCCGGGCGACCGGCTCATTGCGCCAGCCCAGGTGCGGTGCATGCCGCACCACGCCGTCGTCGCGGTTGACCAGGCCGGGCACGGCCACGCCGATTCCGGTGATCCGGTAAGAGACATCCAGTTCGGAGCGCATCCCGGCCATGACAGCCGAGGCGATGTTCACCGCTTCCCGGGCGCTCGGGATCCGTTCGGTTTCGAAGCGGATTTTCTTTTGCACCTTCCCGCCGAGGCTCACCAGGCCGATGGTCACGGCGTCGATTTCCGGGTTGACGGCCAGCGCCGCAACCGACGGGCTGGGATGGACCTCCGGGCTGGGCCGGCCAACCTGCCCCTCGCCGGCGGGAGCCGTTTCATAGACCACGCCCAGGGAGACGAGCTGCCCGATCAGCGTCCCGACGGTGGAGCGGTTCAGCCCTGTGTGCCGGGTCAGCTGGGCGCGGCTGAGTACGCCGTGGTGATGGACGAGGGAGGTCAGCAGCGACAGATTGTTCCGGCGCGACGGATCCGGTTCGCTCACAGGCGCGGAAGCATGGGTACGTGGAGGCATCATCGTGACACTATCAGCGGCCGAACACCGTGCGGTCCAGGAATGAGTTACGGAATTTTCCGGCCGGATCCAGCCGGCCAGCCAGCGCGGTGAAGTCGGCAAAGCCGGGATACAGCGGGGCGATGCTGGCCGCACCGCCGTGGAACAGTTTGCCCCAATGCGGTCTGGCGGCGAACGGGGCCAGCTCCGCTTCGAGGAGGGGCAGGATTGCGCTGACCGCCGGCTCATCCTGGCGCCAGGTGAAGTGCAGGCCGATCCCGTCCCTGCCGTAGTTGGGGCTGAGCCACAGCTGGTCTGCCGCTATGGTGCGGATTTCCCCGACCAGGAGCAGGGGAGTGACCACGCTGGAGAGCTTGCGCATCGTGCGGATGGCCGCCACGGCATGCTCCCGCGGGATCAGGTATTCGCTCTGCAGCTCGTCGCCTTTGCTGGGCGTGAATTCCATCCGGAAGTGGGCGACCCTGTCGGACCACGGTCCCGGAATGCCGAGTTGCTGCGTGCAGTTGCTTCCGGACACTCCTGGTAGCGGGTGCCGGGCCTGGGTGGCCGGCGTGCCGGAGAAGAATTCCGGCAATCCGGCGGGTGGCGCCGCCTGGTCTGTGCGGTTCTTGAGCCACGCCTGACCCACTGTGGCCCCGCTCCAGTCGGTGAACAGGCTCACGCTGTAGGCCGAGGACGTGACGTCATCGAAACTCGCCAGGACCTGTTCCCAGTCCAGGCCTTCAAAGACACTCTGGGCAATCTCGAAGCTGGGCTCAATATCCAGGGTCAGGCGGCTCACAATGCCCAGTGCCCCCAGCCCCACCACCATGCCGGCAAAGTCGGCGTCGCCACGCCTGGCCGTGACCACTGTGCCATCCGAGGTGACCAGCTCAAGCGCCGCCACGGCCGTGGCGAGATTGCCGTTGCCATCCCCGGAGCCATGCGTGGCGGTGGCGACAGCTCCCGCAACCGAAATGTGCGGCAGGGAGGCGAGGTTGTGGAGCGCGAAGCCGTGGCGCTGCAGCTCCGCCGCGAGCGTCCCGTAGCGCGTACCACCACTGACCGTGACGGTCATGTTCTGGACGTCGATGCTGATGCCGGCATCGAGCCTGTCCAGCACCACCAGGGTCCCGGCGGTATCTGCAATGTCATTGAAGGAATGGCGGGACCCCAGCGCGCGGACCTTCCCGGCGCCGGCCACCAAGTCCTGCAGTTCCGCCACGCTGGCCGGATGGGCTATCCGCGCTGCCTGGTAGCCGTAGTTCCCCGCCCAGTTATGCTCGGTCACCATCTGATCAATCACGGTTGAATCCTTTACTCCAGGGCCTCATTGCCAGATGAGCTGCCGCATCGACTGCGATATTTGCTGTTGTTCACAACATAACAGCCGTTCATGAAATCCGCTAGAGAACAACAAAGTCATCCCGATATCTTCGCAAGCATGTGGTTGACACCACAGAAATCCATAATATGTTTGTGTATAGAACAATTCATTCTGAACCCAACGCACAGCAACCAGCCACACCTACCCCTCGGAGCATTCAATGGCGATTCAGCCCACCCGTGACGACAAGTTTTCCTTCGGCCTCTGGACGGTGGGCTGGGAGGCCCAGGACCAGTTCGGCTCAGCCACGCGCCCGCCGCTGGACACGGTCGAGGCCGTCAACCGGCTCAGCGACCTCGGCGCCTACGGCATCACCTTCCACGACAACGACCTCTTTCCCTTCGGTTGCTCCGCGGCTGACCGCCAGCGGGAAATCGACCGGCTGACGGGCGCACTGAAGGCCACCGGGATGATCGTCCCGATGGTCACCACCAACCTGTTCAGCCACCCGGTCTTCAAGGACGGCGGCTTCACCAGCAACGACCGCGGCGTTCGGCGCTTCGCCCTGCGCAAGGTGCTGGACAACATCGACCTCGCCGCCGAGCTCGGTGCCGAAACCTTTGTCATGTGGGGCGGGCGCGAAGGCAGCGAATACGACGCCGCCAAGGACATCCGCGGCGCCCTGGAACGCTACCGCGAAGCCGTGAACCTGCTGGGCGACTACGTCACGGACAAGGGCTACAACATCCGGTTCGCCATTGAGCCCAAGCCCAACGAACCCCGCGGCGACATTCTGCTGCCCACCCTGGGCCACGCCCTGGCATTCATCGAAACGCTCGAACGCCCCGAACTGGTGGGCATCAACCCCGAAACCGGGCACGAGCAGATGGCCGGCCTGAACTTCACCCACGGGATCGCCCAGGCGCTCTACCAGGGCAAGCTCTTCCACATCGACCTCAACGGCCAGCGCAGCATCAAGTTCGACCAGGACCTGGTGTTCGGCCACGGCGACCTGCAGAACGCGTTCTCCCTGGTGGACCTGCTCGAAAACGGCGGCCCCGACGGCGGCCCCGCCTACAACGGTCCGCGCCACTTCGACTACAAGCCCAGCCGCACGGAGGACATCGACGGCGTGTGGGACTCCGCCGCCGCCAACATGCAGACCTACCTGCTGCTCAAGGAACGCGCCAAGGCCTTCCGTGCAGATCCCGAGGTCCAGGCCGCGCTGCAGGCCTCCCGCGTGGCGGAAATCAACGAACCCACACTCAACCCGGGCGAAGGCTACGAACAGCTCCGCGCCGACCGTGCTTCCTACGAGGACTTCGACGCCGACGCCTACTTCGGCGGCAAGGGCTTCGGCTTCGTGAAGCTGCAGCAGCTCTTCATCGAGCACCTGCTCGGCGCCCGCTGATCCCGTGACGGCTGCTCCCATGACACTCGTTGCCGGCGTCGACTCCTCCACCCAAAGCTGCAAGGTGGTGGTCCTGGACGCCGGCAGCGGCACCCTGGTCCGCGAGGGCCGGGCCGCCCACCCGGACGGCACGGAAGTGCACCCCGACCACTGGTGGCGGGCCTTGTCCGCAGCATTCGACGACGCCGGCGGGCTGGCGGACGTCAGCGCGCTCTCGGTGGGGGGCCAGCAGCACGGCATGGTGCTGCTGGACCACGCCGGTGACGTCGTGCGGCCGGCGCTGCTGTGGAACGACACCCGATCGGCGTCGGCCGCGGCCGCACTCACCGACGAAGTGGGGGCCGACGACTTCGCACGCCGGACCGGACTGGTCCCGGTGGCCTCCTTCACCATCACGAAGGTCCGCTGGGTCCGGGACCACGAGCCGGATCTGGCCGACCGGGTGGCGGCCGTCGCACTGCCCCATGACTGGCTGACCTGGCGGCTCCGCGGTTACGGCCCGGCAGCCTCCAGCCCCCTGGGCCCAGACCTCGAACAGCTCACCACCGACCGCTCGGACGCCAGCGGAACCGGCTATTGGAGCCCATCGGCCGGAGAGTACGATCTTGGACTGTTCAAGATCGCCTTCGGCCGGGACGCCAGGGAGGCCACCGGGAACGCCGGGCCGGGGGAACCCGGAACCGTTATTCTGCCGCGGGTTCTCGGCCCCGGCGACACCGCTGGAGCCATCCACCCCGGCTGCTTCGGATCCTCTGCTGAACGGCCAGCCCCGGCGGGTTTCGGCCCGTCGGAATCCGGGCCCCGGATCCTGCTGGGCGCGGGTGCCGGCGACAACGCGGCCGCCGCCCTGGGACTGGGGGCCGAGCCCGGAGACGTGGTGGTGTCCGTGGGCACCAGCGGCACGGTGTTTTCGGTGGCGTCCCGCGCCGTCTCCGATCCCAGCGGAACCGTGGCGGGATTCGCGGACGCCAGCGGCGAGTACCTCCCGATTGCTGTCACGCTGAATGCAGCACGGGTGCTCAGCTCGGTGGCCGGCATCCTGGGCGTGGACTTCGACGAACTTGCGCGTCTTGCCCTGGACGCCGAACCCGGCGCCGGTGGCGTGGTGCTGGTGCCGTACTTCGAAGGTGAGCGCACGCCCAACCTGCCCCACGCCAAAGCCAGCTTCCACGGGCTCAGCATTGCCTCCAGCACACGGAGCAACCTTGCCCGGGCAGCCATCGAAGGCATGCTGAGCGGACTGTCCGGCGGGCTCGATTCCCTCCGGGCGCAAGGCGGCGCCGCAACACGCCTCCTCCTGATCGGCGGCGCCGTGCAGAACCCTGCGGTGCAGTCCATCGCGGCCCAGGTCTTCGATCTGCCGGTCGTGATCCCCAGCCCGGGGGAGTACGTGGCCCGGGGTGCCGCTGTCCAGGCGGCGTGGGCCCACAACGGCAACCGTCCGGATTGGCCTGTCGCGGTGGACGCCGCACCCGCCCCGGACTTCCACCCGGTAATACGGCAAAACTACCTGAGGGCGAGCAGCCACATTGACCCCAGCAACTGAGCCCCTGCTTGCCCGGACTCCACTGCTTGCCTCCGGCCACCAGGACCCGCTCCGTGCCTCCGGCGAACCTGTCCGCTGGGGAGTTGTCTCCACCGGCAGGATCGCGTCCACTGTCACGAGCGACCTCGCCCTGTTGCCGGACGCCGTCCTGCACGCCGTCAGTTCCAGGTCCCGCGCCGGCGCGGAGGAATTCGCCGCCAGGCACGGCTTCCGCCACGCCTACGGCGACGACGGAGGCCTACCGGGGTACGTACGGCTGATCCAGGACCCCGACGTCGACATCGTGTACGTCGCCACACCGCACGCCAGCCATTTCACCGTGGCCAAGGCGGCGCTCGAGGCCGGCAAGCATGTGCTGTGCGAGAAGCCGATGACGCTCAACGCGCGGGACGCCGCTGTCCTGGCCGGGCTGGCCAGGCGCAAAGGGCTGTTCCTGATGGAGGCCGTATGGTCCCGGTTTCTTCCCAGTGTGCAGCGGGCGGCGGAGATCATCGCGTCGGGGGAACTGGGCGAGATCCGGTCGATCCAAGCGGATCTTGGCTTCCCGGCGCCCCGCCATCCGGAGACCCGCCTGTGGCAGCGGGCGGCAGGGGGCGGCGCGTTGATGGACGTCGGCGTATATCCGCTGACCTGGGCGCTCATTGCGTTGGGGGCGCCCCAGTCCCTGACGGCCGCAGCCCACATCACCGGCGACGGAGTGGATGCCGAAACTGCTGTCACCCTCTCCTATCCCTCGGGGGCCCGCGCCCAGTTCATGGTGTCGCTGACCACCGTGTCGGCGCAGGCAGCCACGGTGTCCGGCACGAAGGGCCTAATGCGGTGCAACGCACCGCTGTTCAACCCGACGGAGCTGGCCCTCACCTTCGGCTCGGGAGAGACCCGGCTGGAGACCTTTGTGCCTGCGGGGCATGGGTACACCTATCAGCTGCGCGAGGTGCTCCGCTGCCTTCAACTCGGGCTGACCGAGAGCCCAACTATGCCGCTGGCCGACACACTGATGGTCATGTCGCTGCTCGATGAAGCCCGGCGGCAGGCTGGAATCACCTGCCCGTCGGACTCGTCGGAGGCCACGAACCGGCTCACGGCGGAGGCGGGCGGCAGCCTGTGCCGCGAGGACTAGTGACGCGGCGTGCCCGGCTCCGGGTTCCCGAGAGCAGGAGGCGCCGTCGATTCCCGGACCACAAGGTGGGTGGCCAGTTCCACCCGACGCGAGTCGAGTTCCTCGCCGTTGGCCTGCCGGAGGACGGCGCGCAGGGCGGCGCGGCCCATCTCCTGCAGTGGCTGCGTCACGGTGGTCAAGGCCGGGATGGACTGCTCCGCCTGGTACGTGCCATCGAAGCCCACTAGGCTCAGGTCTTCCGGGATCCGCAGTCCGTGCCTCCGGGCTTCGGCCAGGACGCCGAGGCCGATGCTGTCACTCCCCGCGAAAATGGCTGTCGGTGGCTCGGGGAGGGCCATAAGGGTCTGGAGGCTGCGAATTCCGTGTTCCGGGCGGAACTTGTCCAGCAGGACGTAGTCGGGCCGCACCTGGACTCCGCCGGCCATGAGTGCCGCCATGTAGCCATGGAGGCGCGCCTGGTTGCATTCGGCCGATTCCGGTCCTCCGACGTAAGCGATCCGCCGGTGGCCGAGGCCGAGCAAGTGCTCCGTAGCTTCCTTGCCGCCCGCCCAGTTGGTGGCACCCACGCTGACAACCTCCGGCGGCGGCGGGTTGAGCGGATCGATCACCACTACCGGGATGTGCCGCCGGCGGAAGGCGCTCAGCTGTGCCGTGCTGAAGCCGGAAGTCACCACAATCAAACCGAGCCGGCCTTCATCCAGGATGCGTTGGGCCCGCCGCTCCGGACTGAGCGTCATGGCCGCAGGGTGCCCGGTCACATCGATCAGGACTTGGACGTCAATGGAGGCGGCTTGCTCCAGCACTCCGTTCAGGACCTCGACGGCGTACGCGGAGTACAGCGAGTCGAACACCACTTCCACAATCCCGGTCCGGCCCTCGGCGTGTTTGCGCTGGTGCGTGGACTGGTAGCCCAGCTGCTCAAGTGCCGCCAGGACCTTGGTGCGCGTGCTCTCGGCAACGTCCTCCCGTCCGTTGATGACCTTGGAGACCGTGGGTGAGGAGACGCCGGCCTCCCGGGCGACGGCGGCAAGCGTGGGCCTGCCGGAACCCTGGACTGTTGACACGATGACTCCTGTACTTTCGAAATATTTCGATATGGAGAAGTCTCACCTTGTTTGCCTGGGGCGTCAAGTCTATTTGATCCAAGTGAACCAACGTTTCCGATTTTGCTCTTGACTGTGACTGTTGTCACCACTACTTTAGTTTCAGAAGTCGCAAACTTTTACGAAACTTTTCGAAGCTTAGCTCCACCCCATCAGCAGCGGCAGCGCAGCCTTCCTTGTGAGGGTTGGGCTGCCACTCTCACAACCGGGCCATCAGCGCAGACCCCGGAGGACGAATGGAATCCCAGATGAAAAATCGTACGTTTCGCAGTGCCGCAATGGCCCTCTCGGCCGCCGCAGTTTCGATCAGTCTGGCCGCCTGCGGCTCCAGCGGCCCGGCAGGAACTGCCGCCAGCGCAGACTCGGCCACAATGTGGGGGCTGACGGGCGGCAACCAGCCCGTCCTGCAGAAGTCCGTCACTGACTGGAACTCCGCCCACCCGGATTCGTCCATCAAGCTCGATTTCTTTGCGAACGACGCCTACAAGACCAAGGTGCGCACCGCTGTCGGTGCCGGCCAGGGCCCCACCTTCATCTATGGCTGGGGCGGCGGCGTGCTGAAGTCCTACGTGGACGCGGGACAGGTGGATGACCTCTCCGGGTTCCTGGCGGACAACCCCGAGGTCAAGGACCGTTACCTTCCGGCGGTGCTCAAGAACGGCGTCCTCGACGGCAAGACCTATGCCTTGCCGAACAACAATGTGCAGCCTGTGGTGCTCTACTTCAACAAGGACGTTTTCGACAAGGTGGGCGCCGAGGCGCCCAAGACCTGGGAAGAGCTGATGGCACTCGTGCCGAAGTTCAAGGACGCAGGCATTGCCCCGTTCTCACTCGGCGGCCAGTCCAGGTGGCCGGACCTGATGTGGCTGGAGTACCTCGTTGAACGCATCGGCGGCCCGGAGGTCTTCGCCAACATCGCGGCCAACAAGCCCAACGCGTGGTCCGACCCCGCGGTCACCGAGGCGCTGACCAAGATCCAGCAGCTCGTGGACGCGGGCGGCTTCGCCAACGGCTTCTCGTCCATCGCGGCGGACAGCAACGCCGACCAGGCGCTGCTGTACACCGGCAAGGCGGCCATGATCCTGCAGGGCGGCTGGATCTACCAGAGCATGAAGAAGGACGCCGCCGACTTCGTCAAGAGCGGCAAGCTCGGCTACACCACCTTCCCCACGGTTTCCGGCGGCAAGGGGGACCCGACCAACGTGGTGGGCAACCCGTCCAACTTCTGGTCCGTCTCCTCGAAGGCCACCGACGGCCAGAAGAAGGCGGCCCTCGAATACGTCAAGAGCGGCATGTTCTCGGACAGCAACGTCCAGGGCCTCATCGACTCCGGGGCCGTGCCGGTGGTCAAGGGCATCGAAAGCAAGCTCGCAGCGTCCCCGGACAAGGACTTCCTGACCTACGTGTATGGCATGGCCAAGAACGCCCCGAGCTTCACGCTCTCCTGGGACCAGGCTCTGAGCCCGGCGCAGGGTGACGCCATGCTGGCCAACCTCGACCAGATCTTCCTGAAGAAGATCACCCCGGAGCAGTTCGTCGCCACGATGAACGCGACGGTCGGAAAGTAATCCAGTGTCCACCACATCCGGTTCTTCCCGACGGGCCCTCCAGCCGGGCCCGTCGGGGTGGCTGGCCGCGCCAGCCCTTGCCTTCTTCCTGCTCTTCGCCATCATTCCGCTGATCGGCGTCTTGTTCCTGAGCTTCACCTCGTGGGACGGCCTGGGCGAGATCAAGCTGGACGGGTTGTCCAGCTGGACAACTGTCCTGACGGACCCCGTCACCGGCAACGCACTGCTGGTGACGGCGAAGATCATGTTCTTCTCGTTCATCGTCCAGGCACCCATCAGCCTGCTCTTGGGGGTCTTCACCGCCGCGGGCCAGAAGTATCGGGCGGCCTTGGCCGTCCTGTACTTCGTGCCGCTGCTGTTGTCCTCGGCCGCCGTCGCCATCGCGTTCAAGGCCCTCCTGGACCCCAACTTCGGCCTGGGCGCCGGGCTTGGCCTGCCGATCCTGGCCCAGGACTGGCTGGGCAATTCAGACCTGGTGCTGTTCGTCGTCGTCTTCGTCATCGCCTGGCAGTTTGTCCCGTTCCACACGCTGATCTACCAAGGCGGCGTGCGTCAGATCCCCGCGTCGCTGTACGAGGCCGCGCAAATCGACGGTGCCGGACGGGTCCAGCAGTTCTTCAACATCACGCTGCCCCAGCTGAAGTACACCATCATCACTTCCTCCACGCTCATGGTGGTCGGATCCCTGGCGTACTTTGACCTCGTCTTCGTCCTCACCGGCGGCGGTCCCGGCTACGCCACGCGGCTGCTCCCGCTGCACATGTACCTCACCGGGTTCAAAGCCAATGACATGGGCGCAGCGAGTGCCCTCGGCGTCATCCTCGTCGTGATCGGTCTGGCTCTCGCCCTGCTGCTGCAGAGGCTGGGCGGCAAGAACCGCAACGCAAGCCAATTGGAAGGTGCCTGATGGCTTCCATCACCCAGCTCCCCGTCCCACCCGCGGCCCCCGCCCGCCCCGCAGTCAGGCCGCGTACGCGGACCAAGGGGCCGGGACGGACACGCCCCAACTTCCTCGGCGGCCTCGGCGGCTGGCTCTGGCTGGCCATCATCATCGTCCCCGTCTACTACGTGGTGGTGACGAGCCTGAAAAACCAGGCGGGGTTCTTCACTTCCAACCCGATGATGCCGCCCGCAGAGCCCACCCTGGACAACTACAAACTGGTGGTCGAGAACGACTTCGCCAGATACTTTGCCAACAGCCTCATCGTCACAGTGGGCAGCGTTGTGCCGGCACTGCTGGTTTCCTTCATGGCTGCCTACGCGATCGTCCGCGGCAAGAGCAGGTTCCTCAACTGGACCAACAACCTGTTCCTGCTGGGCCTGGCCATCCCGCTGCACGCCACCATCATCCCCATCTACTGGATGATCACGCGCGCCCATATGTACGACACCCTGCTGGCGCTGATCCTGCCTTCCATCGCCTTCGCCATCCCGATCTCCGTGCTGATCCTGTCCAATTTCATGCGGGACGTGCCCAACGAACTCTTCGAATCCATGCGGCTGGACGGCTGCTCCGACTGGGCCATGATGTGGCGCCTGGCGCTGCCCATGACCAAACCGGCCGTCATCACGGTGGGAATCTACAACGCCCTGCACGTCTGGAACGGCTTCCTGTTCCCGCTGATCCTGACCCAAAGCCCGGCCACCCGGGTGCTGCCGCTGTCCCTGTGGACGTTCCAAGGGGAATTCAGCGTCAACATCCCGGCCGTCCTCGCCGCCGTCGTGCTCGCCACGCTGCCGCTGCTGGTGGTCTACATCATCGCCCGGCGCCAGCTGCTCAGCGGCCTCACCGCAGGCTTCAGCAAATAGCGTGCGGGGCCCTTTTCCTGGGGCGCCGCCACCGATCTCCACCCGTCTTTCGAAAGGATTACCGATGACTGACCCGACGAGCCTGCGTGTGGGGATGGTGGGCTATGCGTTTATGGGGGCCGCCCATTCGCACGCGTGGCGGAGCGCGCCGCGGTTCTTTGACCTGCCGCTGCACCCGGAACTGACCGCGGTCGCGGGCCGGAACCCCGACGGGGTGCGGGCCGCGGCGGCGAAGCTGGGCTGGGAATCCTATGAGACGGACTGGCGGGCGTTGATCGAGCGGGAGGACATCGACCTGATCGATATCTGCACCCCGGGCAACACGCACGCCGAGATCGCGATCGCGGCGCTCGAGGCCGGCAAGCATGTCCTGTGCGAGAAGCCGCTGGCGAACTCCGTGGCCGAGGCCGAACGGATGGCCGCGGCCGCGGAGGCCGCGGCGGCCCGGGGCGTGTACTCGATGTGCGGGTTCAGCTACCGGCGCACCCCGGCCCTGGCCCTGGCCCGGCGGATGGTCGCCGAGGGCCGGCTCGGGCAGATCCGGCACGTGCGGGCCCAGTACCTGCAGGACTGGCTCACCGACCCGGACGCGCCGCTGACCTGGCGGCTGGACAAATCCAAGTCCGGCTCCGGCGCGCTCGGGGATATCGGGGCGCACAGCATCGATGCCGCCCAATGGATCACCGGACTCAACATCACCGGGGTCTCGGCGCTGATGGAAACCTTCGTCAAGGACCGGCCCCTGGCCGGGGACCTCGTGGGCCTGGGCGGGCACGGCGCCACCGGCGCCGAGCGCGGGCCGGTCACCGTGGACGACGCCGCCATCTTCACCGCCCGCTTCGCCGCCGCCAACGGCGGGGAAACAGCCGCCAACGGCGGCGGAAGCGGCGGTTCATCTGCCGGGACCGGCGCCGGGCCGGTCGGGGTGTTCGAGGCCACCCGGTTCGCGCTGGGCCGGAAGAACGCCATGCGCCTGGAACTGAACGGCACCGCCGGGTCGCTGGCCTTCGACTTCGAGGACATGAACGCCCTGTCCGTCTACGACGCCGCCGACGGCCCCGACGCCGGGTTCCGCAAGATCCTGGTCACCGAACCCGAACACCCCTACACCGGGAACTGGTGGCCCACCGGCCACGGACTGGGCTACGAACACCTCTTCACCCACCAGGCGGTCGACCTCATCCACGCCATCAACGCCGGCCGGCCCCCGGCACCGTCCTTCGCCGACGCCCTCCAGGTCCAAAAAGTCCTCGCCGCCATCGAAACCAGCGCCCACAACGACAGCCACTGGCACCACGTCTGAGAGGAAACACCATGACACGACCCATCACCCTCTTCACCGGCCAGTGGGCCGACCTGCCGTTCGAAGAGGTGGCGCGGCTCGCCGGCGAGTGGGGCTTTGACGGCCTGGAGATCGCCTGCTGGGGTGACCACCTGGACCCGCAGCGGGCCGTCGAGGACGACGCATATCTCCAAGGCCGGCTGGACATCCTGGACAAGCACCAGCTCAAGGTCCATGCGATTGCCAATCACCTCACCGGACAGGCCGTCTGCGACGACCCGATCGACGAGCGTCACGAGGGTATTCTTCCTGCCCACGTGTGGGGCGACGGCGACGCCGAAGGGGTCCGCACCCGCGCCGCCGAGGCCATGAAGACCACGGCCCGCGCGGCCGCCAGGCTTGGCGTGCAGACCGTCACCGGGTTCACCGGATCCTCGATCTGGAAATGCGTTGCCATGTTCCCGCCCGCCTCGGACGCCATGATCGAACGCGGCTACCAGGACTTCGCAGACCGCTGGAATCCGATCCTCGACGTCTTCGACGAGGAAGGGGTCCGTTTCGCCCTCGAGGTACACCCGTCCGAAATCGCCTACGACTACTGGACCGCCAAGCGCACCTTGGAAGCCGTCGGCCACCGGGAGAGCTTCGGCTTGAACTTCGACCCGTCCCACTTCCTCTGGCAGGACCTGGACCCTGTCATGTTCCTGCAGGACTTCGCCGACAAGATCTTCCACGTCCATGTCAAGGAATCCGTCCGGCAGCTCAACGGCCGCAACGGACGGCTCGGCTCCCACCTGCCCTGGGCCGACCCGCGCCGCGGGTGGGACTTCGTCACGGCCGGCCACGGCGACGTCAATTGGGAACCGATATTCCGGACCCTGAACGCCATTGGATATCGGGGACCCACCAGCGTCGAGTGGGAGGACGCCGGCATGGACCGCCTGGTCGGCGCACCGCAGGCCCTAGCTCTGGTCAAGGAACTTGCCACGATCACACCGCCCGCGGCCGCGTTCGATGCGGCCTTCGCCGCCCGCTGAGCCAGCCGCGACCACAACAAACCAACAACAGAGGAACCCCATGACAATCGACCAAAAAACCGCCCTCGTGGTGCGCGGCGGCTGGGACGGGCACCAGCCCGTTGCGGCCACCGAGGAATTCATCCCGTACCTGCAAGCCAACGGCTACGAGGTCCGGGTGGAGGAATCGCCCAAGATCTACGCCGACGCCGACTTCATGGCGGGCGTGGACCTGATCCTGCAGTGCGTGACCATGTCCACCATCGAAAAGGACGAGTTCGAGGGGCTCCGGGCCGCCGTCGAAAACGGCACAGGCCTGACCGGCTGGCACGGCGGCATCGCGGATTCTTACCGGGACACGTCCGACTACCTGCACCTGATCGGCGGCCAGTTTGCCTGCCACCCGGGCAAGCACCCGGACGAGCGCACGGGCGGGCAGCCCGACAACTACGTCCCGTACACAGTCAACATGCTCCCGGCAGCCGCCGAGCATCCAATCACTGCCGGTCTCGACGATTTCGATCTCGTCACCGAACAGTACTGGGTCCTCGCCGACGACTACATCGACGTCCTGGCCACCACCACCCAGAAAGTCCGCGAATGGGACCCTTGGCACCGCGAGGTCACCTCGCCCGCCATCTGGACCCGGCAATGGGGAAAGGGCAGGATATTCGTCTGCACCCCGGGACACCGCGTCGAAATCCTCCAGGACAGCAATGTCCGCACCATCATCGAAAGGGGCCTGCTGTGGGCAAGCCGGTAAACGTTGGAATCATCGGCTGCGGAGCCATCATCGTCCAGTACCTGGTGAACTTCCGCCGGCTCGAGGACATCAACCTCGTCGCCGTCGCGGACCTGGATCCTGCCCGGGCGCAGGCTGTGGCCGACTCGTACGACGGCGTCCGGGCGCTCACAGTGGACGCGCTCCTGGCGGCCGACGACGTCGAACTCGTCCTGAACCTGACCATCCCGGCAGCCCACGCCGAGGTCGCACTGCGGGCGATTGCCGCCGGCAAATCCGTCTACGGCGAGAAGCCCCTCGCGGCCACAACCGCGGAGGCCCGGCAGGTCCTGGATGCTGCCCGGACGGCCGGCGTCGCGGTCGGCTGCGCCCCTGACACCGTGCTCGGCACCGGGATCCAGACCGCCCGGAAAGCCATCGACGACGGGCTGATCGGCAGGCCCATCTCCGCGACCGCCACGATGGTCACGCCCGGGCATGAGCGCTGGCACCCGAACCCGGACTTCTATTACCAGCCCGGTGGCGGCCCGCTACTGGACATGGGACCGTACTACGTCTCGGCCCTGGTCACGTTGCTCGGACCCGTGGTCTCGGTGATCGGCGCCGCCAGCCACACCCGCGGTGAACGGACCATTGGATCGGGCCCGCGCGCAGGCCAGAGCGTGCCGGTGGCGATCGATACCCACGTCACCGGCGTCCTGGTCCACGCCTCGGGGGCCTTGTCCACGCTGGTGATGAGCTTCGACGCCGTGAAGACCAGGAGCCCCAACATCGAAATCCATGGGGAACGCGGGTCCCTCGTGGTCCCGGATCCCAACCACTTCGACGGCGACGTCCAGCTCTTCGCCCTAGGCGCGGAGGACTGGCAGGCCCTTCCGGTTTCTGCCGGCTATGAGGACTCGGGGCGCGGCTTCGGCGTCGCGGACTTCATCCGCACCCCGGCCGGCCAGGAGCCACGGGCAGGCGGAGTCCTGGCATTCCACGCCCTGGAAGTGATGGAGTCCGTGCTCGAGTCGGCGCACACGGGAACGCCTGTCCGGATCGCCAGCACAGCAGTCCGGCCCGCTCCGGTCGAACTGGCTGCCATCGCGGAGTCTCCCGTGGCGGTCACCTCGTAGCGTCCGCTCGGCTGCTCCCTCCCAGCCCGCCCCACCCGTGCCCGGCCGAAATCGCCGGAAACCCACGAGTTCGCCGGAACGTTCCGGCGAGCGCGCAGGTTTCCGGCGATTTCGCGCGCCCGGGGGAGACGCGCCCGGGAGATGACGCGGGGAAGAAGCCTCAGTCCGTGGCGGCCTGGTCGGCGTCGAACCCGGCCAGGAGGCGCCGGGACGCCGTGTCCATGTGGGAGCGCATGGCTGCCGTCACGGCGGCCTCGTCCCTCGATTCCAGGGCCCGGAAGATTTCCCGATGCTCGGCCAGGGCCGCGGCCGCGTGCCCTTCATCCGTCAAGGCGCGGTCTACCCAGATGCGCAGGAGCGAGCGGATGCTCTGCAGCAGTTCCTGCAGGACCTGGTTGCCGGAGGCGGCGGCAATCTCGCGGTGGAAGGCGGCGTCGGCCTCCACGAACGTGGCGAGGTCATCGAGGCTGTGTTCCATGGTGGCCAGATTTTGGCGCATCCGGTCCAGGGCGTCGTCGGTGGTCCGCTGGGCCGCCAACTGGCCGGCCTGAACCTCAAGTCCGCCGCGCAGTTCCACGAGTTCGCGTGTGCGCGGGGCGCCCAGCATGAGGCCCCAGCTCAGCGTGCGGGGGAGGAGCTCGGAAATGCCGTCGCGAAGGTAGGTTCCGGAACCGGGGCGGACGATGACAATCCCGAGGATCTCCAGTGCTGCGAGGGCTTCGCGGACCGCGGAGCGTCCCACCCCCAGCGAGGCGGCGAGCTGGCGTTCGGCCGGCAGGCGGGTCCCGACGGCGATCTCGCCGCTCGTGAAGTACCCAAGAAGGCGTTCCGCGACCTCGGATACAACCGAGCCTTGCTCCATGGAACCGAGTGCGGCACTTATTTTGGCCGTTGAAGCGGCGGAATTTACGGACACCTTCACAGCGTAACAACCCGGACCAGCCGAGCCATGCAGAGGTCCGTCTGTGAAATAAACATGTCAACCGGTTGACCAATTTGGGATGAACGCCTTATGGTTTTTATCACACGCTTAGTTAGGGCCTGGCCAGTCCTCCGGACTACGCGATGAGACCAATCCCCAAGCTTCCAGCGCAGGAAGCGGTCGGGACATCAACATCTAGGAGTCAATGTGGACACCACTCAGTCAGTGGTCGAAAGATCTGCAATCAAGAAGGTGGCAGTGCGGCTGGTGCCGTTTGTCGCTCTCATGTTCTTCATCAACTATCTCGACCGCACGGCCATCTCCTTCGCCGGCCCCAACGGCATGAACGCCGATCTCGCCCTCTCGGCGGCCCAGTTCGGCTTCGCCTCCGGCGTCTTCTTCATTGGCTACATCCTGCTGGAAGTCCCCAGCAACCTTGCCCTGCACAAGTTCGGCGCCCGCCGCTGGCTGGCCCGCATCATGGTCAGCTGGGGTATCGTCTCCCTCCTCTTCACTTGGGTGGGCAGCGTGGAGCAGCTCTACGTCCTGCGCTTCATCCTGGGTGTGGCCGAGGCCGGATTCTTCCCCGGCGCCATCCTCTTCCTCAGCCTGTGGGTCCCGTCCCGTCACCGCAGCAAGATCCTGGCCCTGTTCTACCTGGCCCAGCCGCTGACTACCGTCATCGGAGCCCCGCTTGCCGCCCTCCTCATCCAGCAGCATGGCCTCTTCGGCCTCGAAGGCTGGCGCGTCATGTACTTCGGCGTGGCCATTCCCGCCATCCTGATCGGCATCGCGGCCTGGTTCTACCTCGCGGATTCCCCGGCCAAGGCCAAGTGGCTGAGCGCTGACGAGAAGACCTGGCTGACCGGAGCGCTGGAGAAGGAAAAGAACGCAACCGCCGCCAGCAATAACCACGGCAGCGTCCGCACCGTCTTTGGCAACGGCCGCGTCTGGATGCTCGCCCTGATCTACTTCGGCTTCATCTACGGCCTGTACGCGCTCGGTTTCTTCCTGCCGACCATCATCTCCGGCTTCGAAGGCCTGTACGGCGCAAAGTTCGACGTCTTCCAGAAGGGCCTGATCACGGCCATCCCGTACCTGCCGGCAGCCTTTGCCCTGTACTTCTGGTCCAAAGACGCCACTAAACGCGGTGTGAAGACTTGGCACATCGCCGTCCCCGCCCTCGTCGGCGGCCTGAGCATCCCGCTGGCACTCTTCGCGGGATCGCCGGCGGCGACGATCGCGATCATCACCCTCACTGCGATGTCCATCTTCGCGGCCCTGCCGAACTTCTGGACGGTCCCCACCCAGTTCCTCACCGGCGCCGCGGCCGCCGCCGGCATCGCCCTGATCAACACCGTGGGCAACCTGGCAGGCTTCAGCGCCGGCTACATCACCGGCTGGCTCAAGGACTGGACCGGCAGCTACAACGTGCCCATGCTCGTGGTGGGTGGCTTCATGATCCTTTCGGCCATCCTCATGGTGGTGCTTGCCCGCAGCGGTGCTGCCAATGGAACGGCCGTCGACGTCGCCCCTGAGGCCGGGGAGTCCGAGGCCGGGGAGTCCGAGGCCGGGGAGTCCGAGGCCGCGGAGTCGGCTGCCGCCCGCTAACGGACCAGCCCTCTAACGGACCCCTCGCGCTCCCAACAATCCGGTGCCCGCCGCGTGCCACACAGCCGCGGCGGGCACCCACCAAGCAGCTTTCCCTCTTCCAGGAGTACCCCATGACCCGCCTGTTCAATGACCCCGCAGCCTTCGCTGACGAAATGATCGAGGGCTTCGTCGCCTCCCACAGCCGCTGGGTCAGGCGCGTTTCCGGCGGCGTCGTCCGCAACACCCAAAGCACCCCCAGCACCGTGGCGCTCGTGATTGGCGGCGGCTCCGGCCACTACCCCGCATTCGCCGGACTCGTCGGCCAGGGCCTGGCCCACGGCGCCGCCATGGGCAATCTCTTCGCCTCCCCGTCCGCGCAGCAGATCTACAACGTGGCGAAGGCCGCCAACAACGGCGGCGGCGTCCTTCTGGGCTACGGCAACTACGCAGGCGATGTCCTGCACTTCAACCAGGCCCAGGCCCGGCTCCGCGCCGAAGGCATCGACTGCCGCAGCATCGCCGTCACAGACGACGTCTCCTCCGCCCCGCCGGCCGAGCATGCCAAGCGCCGCGGGATCGCCGGCGACCTTACGGTCTTCAAGGTGGCCGCCGCCGCTGCCGAGGCCGGCTACAGCATGGACCGGACCATCGAGATCGCCGAGCGCGCCAACCACCGGACCCGCTCCTTCGGCGTGGCTTTCACCGGTTGCACCCTGCCCGGGGCGGACCACCCGCTCTTCTCCGTCCCCGAGGGCCGGATGGCCGTCGGGATGGGCATCCACGGCGAACCCGGTATCGGGGAGACAGACATCCCGACGGCGGACGAGCTCGCCGAGCTCCTGGTCGCCAAGCTCCTCACCGAAATCCCCGAGCGCCAGCCCGGCGAAGCCGCAGGCGCTGCTGCCCGGTCCCGCGTGGTCCCCATCCTCAACGGCCTCGGCAGCGTCAAATACGAGGAACTCTTCGTCGTCTACCGCCGCGTCGCCCAGCTCCTGGCCGAAGCCGGACTGGAAGCCGTGGACCCGCAGGTGGGCGAACTCGTCACGAGCTTCGACATGGCCGGCACCTCCCTCACCCTCTTCTGGCTCGACGAGGAACTCGAAACCCTCTGGCACGCCCCCGCCGACGCCCCGGCCTTCCGCCGCGGCGCCGTCACCGCGGACGCCCTCGAGCCCGCCGACTTCACCGACCCGGCCGAGATCGAAGCGTCCATCCCGGATGCCTCCGACGAATCCCGCGCCGGCGCCATCCGGGTTCTGGCCGCGCTGGGCGCCGCGAAGAACGTCGTGGACGCCAACGCCGAGGAACTCGGCCGGATCGACGCCGTCGCCGGCGACGGCGACCACGGCATCGGCATGGAACGCGGCGTCCGTGCCGCCGTCGACGCCGCTGCGGCCGCCGTCGCCCGCGGCGCGGGAGCCGCGACCACCCTTCACCTCGCCGGAGATGCCTGGGCAGATAAGGCCGGCGGCACCTCCGGTGCGCTGTGGGGCATGGCCTTGCGGGCGGTCGGGGATGCGCTCGGAAACACCAACGCCCCCGACGCCGGCGCTGTCGCCGCCGGAGTCGCAGGCGCCGCGGCCGCAATCATGGACTTCGGCAAAGCCACACCGGGCGACAAGACCCTGGTGGATGTCCTGGTCCCGTTCCGCGACGCCCTCGCCGGCGGCGTGGACGCCGGGCAGTCCCTTGCTGACTCCTGGGGCGCCGCCGCCACCGTTGCGCAGCAGGCCGCGGAAGACACCGCCCAGCTTCTGCCCCTCATGGGACGCGCCCGCCCGCACGCCGAGAAGAGCCTCGGCACGCCGGACGCGGGAGCGGTGTCCATGGCACTGATCGTCCGAGCAATTCACAACACCCTCGTCGAGGAAAAATCTGTCAAGGAGAACGCATGAGCGCCAAGCTGCGCCTGGTCATCGGGTCTGACGACGCCGGATTCGAATACAAGGAAGCCCTCAAGGCGGACCTGGAGGCCAACGGGCTGGTCGACTCCGTTACCGACGTCGGAGTGGATGCCACCAGCCACACCCCCTACCCCTCCGTGGCCATCGCCGCCGCCGAACTCATCGCCTCCGGCGAGGCGGACCGCGCCCTCCTGGTCTGCGGCACCGGCCTGGGCGTGGCCATCGCGGCGAACAAGGTCCCGGGCATCCGCGCCGTCACAGCCCACGACAGCTTCTCGGTGGAACGCTCCGTCCTGAGCAACAATGCCCAGGTCCTCACCTTCGGCCAGCGCGTCGTCGGCCTGGAACTCGCCCGCAGGCTCGCCCGCGAGTGGCTCACTTACACCTTCGACGAAACCTCGGCCTCGGCCGAGAAAGTCACACTGATTAAGGACTACGAGGGTGTCACTTCCTGCTAACCCCGCCGCACGCGGGACAGACACAGCCGCCGGCCGTGCCGCCGACACACGGCCCAGGGCCGTCATCGGCGTCAGCCTGAAAATGTACTTCGGCTACCAGCGCACGCTGGACTACTGCCGCGAGGTCGCCGCCGTCGCCCTGTCACACCCTGCCGTGCAGAGCGGCGAGATCGAACTGTTTGTCCTGCCCGCACTGCCGGCACTGCCGGATGCAGCCCGGATCCTCGGCGTGGCCGGGGCCGGCGCCGGCGCGCAGGACATTTTCTGGGAAGACGAAGGCGCCTACACCGGCGAGGTTTCCGGCCGGACGGTCGCCGAACTCGGCGGACGCTACGCCGAAGTTGGCCATGCCGAGCGGCGCCGGATCTTCGGCGAGGATGACAGGACGATCGGCCTCAAGACCGCCGCCGCTTACCGCAACAGACTCACCCCGGTACTCTGCGTCGGGGAGCTGCAGCCCGGCTCGGTGGAGGAAGCCATCCGGCACTGCATGGCGGACATAGACGCCGCGCTCAACCGGGCACGGTCCCTGGGACCGGCAACCCGGACCATCGTGGCCTACGAACCGCAATGGGCCATCGGGGCCCCGGAGCCCGCCACGCCGGAGTACATCAGCGCCGTCATCGCCGGACTGGACGCGCACCTGCGCGCCCTGCCGGGCCAGACCGAGAGCAGGGTCATTTACGGCGGCAGCGCCGGACCCGGCCTGATCAGCCGGCTGGACATGTCCGTCGCCGGGCTGTTCCTGGGCCGCTTCGCCCACGACCCGCAGGCGCTCAGGACCATCCTGGACGAAACCGCCGCACGCCTGGGACTTCTGCTGACGGCGGGAGGCCGGCCATGAGCTCCACCACAAGGCTCAGTTCCAGCATTGGCGAGGGCTCGAGCATCGGCCAGGATTCAGGAATCCGTTCAAGAATCGGGCTCAGCAGCTACGCCTTCTTCTGGCAGCTCTCGGACCGGGTCGCCGCACCCCTGACTCTCCATGAGGCACTGGCCGAGACCGCAGCCCTGGGCGTGGACCTCTTCCAGATCTGCGACTATGCCCCGCTGGAAACCATGACGGACGCGGAACTGGAAGCCGTGCGGGCCACGGCCGATGCCCTGGGGATGTCCCTGGAGCTCGGCACCAAGGGCATCCGGCCGGAGCATCTGCGGAAGTTCCTGCGGATCGCCGGGATCCTGGGTGCGCCACTGCTGCGGACCATGTTCAACGTCCCGGGCCACACCCCGGACGCGGACGAGGCCGCGGCCGTCTTCACCGACGTCCTGCCCGAGTTCGAGGCCGCCGGGGTGAAGATCGCCGTGGAAACCTACGAACAGGTCCCCACCTCCCGCGTCCTGGACGTCATCGCCCGGGTGGGCAGCCCGTCCCTGGGCATCTGCAGCGATCCCGCCAACACCGTGGCGGCGCTGGAATCCCCTCGCGAGGTGATTGACGCCGTCGCGCCGTATGTCCTGAACATGCACATCAAAGACTTTGCGTTCAGCCGCAAGGAGGGGTGGGTCGGGTTTACCTATTCCGGCGCTCCCCTCGGCGAAGGCCTCCTGGACTATGCCTACATGGCCCGGAAGCTGCAGCCCAAAGAAAGAAATATCAACCAGATCATCGAGCACTGGCTGCCGTGGCAGGCCTCCGAAGAAGAGACCATCCGCCTCGAAAAGCAGTGGACCCAGCAAAGCCTCGATTTCCTAAGGAGTAACTGAAATGTCAGCAGAACAATTGACCGTCGCCGTCATCGGAGCCGGAGGCAAAATGGGGCTGCGTGTTTCAGCCAACCTCCAGAAGAGCGCCCACACCGTCTTCTACAGCGAAAACTCGCCGGCCGGCCAGGACCGCGTCCGCGCCGAAGGCCGGGACATCAGCACCACCGAGGACGCCATCAAGGACGCCGACGTCGTGATCCTCGCCGTCCCGGACACCGTCCTGGGTGTCGTGTCCCACGGCGTAGTTCCCCAGATGAAGTCCGGCGCCATCCTGCTCACCCTCGACCCGGCGGCCGCCTACGCCGGCCTGCTCGCCAAGCGCGACGACGTCGTCCAGGCCGTGGCCCACCCGTGCCACCCCTCGGTGTTCCTCGAGCGCACCACCAAGGAAGAATGGGCCGACACCTTCGGCGGCCAGGGCGCCCCGCAGAACGTGGTCGCCGCGATCGACGAGGACGCCACTGAGGCCGCCCGCGCCGCCGCCGAGGCCACCATCAAGGTCATCTACGCCCCGGTGATCGACGTCCACTGGGTCACCGTCAAGCAGCTCGCCATCCTTGAGCCCACCCTGGTGGAGACGGTCGCCTGCATGATCGGCACCCTGCTCAAGGAAGCCCTGCACGAGACCGTGCACACGGCCGGCGTCCCGGAAGAGGCTGCCAAGGCCATGCTGTTCGGGCACGTCCAGATCGCCCTGACCAACGCCCTGCGCGGCTCCAACCCGTTCTCCGAGGCCTGCGAGATCGCCATCCAGTACGGCAAGGACACCATCATCAAGGACGACTGGAAGAAGATCTTCGACGACTCCGAGCTCGACTACGTCATCGCCAAGATGCTCAAGCTCGAGCCCGCCGTCCAGAGCTGACCTAGCGGACTATGCCGCCGGCCCAAGCCCGGCCGAATTCGCCGGAAACCTGCCCGTTCGCCGGAAACTTGCCCGTTCGCCGGAAACTTGCGGCGAGTTCGCAGGTTTCCGGCGAGTTCGGGCGGTGGGCGGGGCGGGGCTGGGATCGGCAGGGCGTGGCGGCTGGGCCGGCGTCGGGAGGAAGAATCAGATGGTGCGCGGGGCCCTGGCCAGGTTCTCGGCCAGCTGGGCCGCGTTCTGCCGGATCACGTAGGCAGGGCGGTCCCGTTCCGTGCGCCAGCTTTCGGACAGCGGGCCCATATTGACGGTGTCGAAGCCGAATTCGTCATAGAGCCTGGTCACAAGCTCAGCCGCTTCCGGGAAATCGCTCGCCGTGGCAAGGGCCCGGCGGTTGGGTGTGCCGGCCGGTGCGCCGTCCGTGGTGATCTGGGAGGACCTGATGTGGTTGAAGGCCTTGGCCACTTTGGACTGGGGCAGGTGCTCCTGCAGCAGGCCGGAGGTGGTGGCCTCGCCGGCATCCAGGGCGGGAAAATGCCCGTCCCTTTCCCAGTAGTAGTTGTTGGTGTCGAGGACGACCTTGCCCGCCAGCGGCTCCACGGGCACGTCCTGGATGCTCCTAAGCGGCACGCTGACGACGGCGAAGTCGCCGGCAGCTGCCGCTTCGGGCGGCGTTGCGGCCCGGGCTTTGGGCCCCAGTTCGGCGACGAGGTCCACCAGGGTTCCCGGCCCCCGCGAGTTGCTGATCACGACGTCGTAGCCGAACTCCACGGCCTTGCGGGCGAGCTGGCCGCCAATGTGTCCTGCGCCGATGATTCCGATTGTTGTCATGTCGGGGCCAACACGCAGGCAGGCGGAGATATTTCGCCCGTCACCGTCTGTGTGCGCCCGGGACCGTCAGGGCACTGGCCGCACCCGGCCAGCCGAAATCGCCGGAAACCTGCCCAATCGCCGGGAAGTTCCGGCGAGCTCGCACGTTTCCGGCGAACTCGTGCGTCGGCGAAGCTACGGCCCTGTCCCGCCCGTGCGTCGGCGAAGCTATGGGCGATGTACTAGGGCGTCGTGCCCGGTTCGTCGTCGATGTCCGGGCCTTCTGCCGCGTCTTGGGAATGGGCCCGGTCGTCAAAGGGTTCAGCCGTTGCATCACCCTCGGCGGGGGTCTCGCTATGGGCGCGCTCCGGCGTCTGTGAGTCTTCGCTCATGTCCGCTCCTCTGCTGGGAATCCTGCGGTGGTTGTCGGCTTTTGAACATCTAGCTCCCGTAACAAGAGGGCTGTCAAGACCTCCCCGATGCGTGGGGATTCAGAACGGTGCCTGGCCGCCGGGACGGCTGGAATCCCGCTTGGGTTCCTTGCGGGGGCGCAGGGCATAGTCGCGGGACCGTTTACTCGAGAGCGCCAGAAGCAGCAGGATGTCCAGGGCCAGGCCAGGCAGATTGGACTGCAGCGTGATGTCGGGACCGCCATGGAAGACATCGAACGCCTGAAGGCCGATGGCCACCGTGCTGAACGCCATGACCACGGTTCGGGCCCAGTTCTGGCCTAGGAACACAAACCAGGCCAACAGGACATAGCCGAAGGCAAGGACCAGGACAACCGCCGTTGCGCCGGTGACGGCCATTTCCGCCTGCGCCTCCGTGATGCCCGGGCCGGCTGCGGGCTGCACCAGGGAGCTCACGTGCGCGTCCCGGAAGAGCACCATGGACATGGCCAGCAGGGCAGCCGCCGCGGCACGGGCACCGACGAAGACCGCCCCGACAATCGTGGTCGCCGGGCGCCTGTTGCGGCTGTCGCTCGGGGGCCTGTCGCCCGGAGGCCGGACCGCCGCGGCCCGCTCGGCGGTCCGCCGGAGATCAACGATCGGCAGATCGCCGTCGGTAATGATGGTGTCGCCGCCGCCGTTGCGCGCGTGATAGCCGGTCGAAAAGTCGCGAATCACCCGGAGCCCGGCCGCGGGGTCCGCCCCGGTGATGGCTCCGACGACGTGGTCGCGTTCGGCGTCGGTGTGCTCGTCGATCTTGTGGGTGATCTGGAGCGTAAACAGGGAAAGCCCGACGCTGCGGTCGTACGTACCGGCGGCCAGCCAGTCGACTGTCAGCCCGCCGGGCAGCAGCCAGCCGGGCGGGCAGCGCCAGAAACGGACGTGGTGGCGTTTGCCCGGGGTGCCGTCGACTTCCTGCTGGTAGGCAAAATCCTGCTGGCGGCCGAACAGGAACAGCGGACTCACAGGGGCCTGAAGGTAGCTGCGGCGCAGGAGGGTGGAGGAGACGATTCGCCTGCTGCTGGCCAGCGTCACGTCGTCGGCAAGCGTCCAGCCCGCGGAGTGCATCACGGCGTGAATCTGCGGTTCTGTTCCCAGCAGGGCGACGTTCACGGGATCGCCGAGCAGCCCGTCGCTGGTGCGCGCCCGGCCGATGAAGTAGTCCGGAACGTAGAGCCGGGTCAGGATCCGGTGGAGACGGGGGAGCACCAGATAGGCGAGCAGACCCCAGAAGATGAAGAGGAACCAGACCTGGGCCCAGCCCCATTGGAAGCTCAGCTGAACCAGCAGGGAGGTCAGCCACACAGCCGAGATGCCGCCCACCACGAAGAATACGGTGTCCAGCGCTGAATACGGCACCGCCTCGGCGGGGGCCGAGACCTCAACCGCTGCCTTGGTCATGGCGGTCATACTACGCGCACCAGCGGCGGCTGGCTCGAAAGATGAAACTTCTGGCTCAAAGGCTGAGCGCGGCCGGATTTGACCGTCTGGTGCCCACACCCGTGGATAGGGTGACAGGCATGGAAGCACTACTGAAAGTCATGCGGCATTGGGGCGCCCCCGCGGCGGCCGTTCTCTTTTTCACGCTGTGGTGCGTGGCCGAGGCCGGCAGAATGGGGCCAGGCCTCCACACATGGGAGGGGACGTGGCCGCTGATCCTCATGACGGCGGCCATCGCCCTCGCCGCCTGGAAGCCCTATGTGTCGCTCGGATTCACGGCAGGGCTGCTCGCGGGCCAGCTCGGGAACGCCATTCCCGCGATGCACGCCAACCACTGGGCCATCTACCTCGGGTCGTTTGTGGCACTGGCTTTCATCCAGTGGACGGCCGGGCGCAGGACACGCTTCATCGCGGGCGGCGCCACTGTGGTGTTCGCCGGCGCCATGACATTCCTGATGCTGTCGTGGCGTTACAGCGCCGGCGTGGGTTGGTTTCCGCCGCTGTACATGGGCGACCGGTGGACGTTTCGGGCCTTCGGCTGGCAGCTCTTTTCGCTGCTGCTGCTGATCGCGGCCGCATGCGCCGCCGTCGGGCTGGCGCTGGCCCTCTTCGAGGAGCGCGGCAGCCTCTTCCGGGCCCGGACCATGGCCCAGACCAGCCTCCGCGAAGCCGAGGTGGAACTGATCGTGGAGCAGGAGCGGACGCGGATCGGCCGGGACCTGCACGATGTCCTGGCCCATTCCCTCGCCGTGATCGCGGCACAGGCGGATGGCACCCGCTACCTGAGCAAGGACCAGCCGAGGGCCGTGTTGAACGCCCTGGAAAACATCGCGACGTCGGCCCGGAGCGCTCTGGTGGACGCGCAGCGCGTCATCGAGGGAGTGCACGACGACGGCGTGGTCACGCCCCAGCCCCAGCTCAGCGACGTCGGGCCGCTGGTCGCGCGCATGCAGGACAGCCTCGCAATCGAACAGAGCGAGTCCGGTGCACCCGCGGGGCTCTCCGCCGGGCAGCAGCTCGCGGTCTTCCGGATCATCCAGGAATGCCTGACCAACGCCCTGAAGCACGGCGGCCGGGGGACCGCAGTGCGGCTGCACCTGGACTGGAGCGGCCCCGGGCTGACGCTGCATGTGGCATCGGGGATCCCGGCCGCGGCGGACAACCCGGACCGCGCCGCTGAAACGCGGGTGGGCCGCGGCCTCGCGGGGATGCGGGAACGCGCCCACCTCGCAGGGGGCTGGATGACGGCCGGCCCCGACGGCGAGCAGTACCGGGTGACCGTCTTTATCCCCTACGGCACCATGATTGATGGCAGGATGATTGCCGACGCCGGCGCCGTCACCGGCGCGGAGCCAGTCCTGGTTCCCGCGGGAAGTCCTGCAGCACGCCCGGACGTGTCGCTTGGGGAGGCCGGCGACCGTGGCTGATGCCGGGGCGGCCATCACTGTGGCGATCGTCGATGACCAGGCGCTGTTCCGTGCGGGAATCCGGATGCTGGTGGAAAGCCAGCCGGACATGGCGATGTCCTGGGAAGCCGGCGACGGCGCGCAGGCGGCGGCATTCGCCGTCGAACGGTGCCCCGATGTGATGCTCATGGACCTGCGCATGCCGGTCCTGGACGGCATCGGCGCCACGCGGCGGATCGTGCAGCAGGCGGAAGCCGCGGGCACCGGAGCGCCGAAGATCATCGCCTTGACCACCTTCAACCGGGACCAGGCGGTGGTCGACGCCGTGCACGCCGGGGCCAGCGGCTACCTGCTCAAGAGCGCGGAACCCGAGTTCCTGCTCGCCGCGATCCGGACCGTGTACTCGGGCTACTCCGTGATTGCGCCGGGATCAGTCCAGGATCTGTTCCAGCATGCGGCCCGGACCGTGCCGGCCGGGGGCCCGGACCTGTCCGTGCTGGAAGTGCTCTCGGCCCGGGAACGGGACGTCTTCCTGCTCGCGGCCAAGGGGCTGGCCAACGGTGAGATAGCCGGAAGCCTGTTCGTTTCCGAGGCGACCGTCAAGACACACCTCAGGAGCGTGCTGGGCAAGCTGGGGCTCGGGACGCGGCTTCAGCTGGTGGCCTTCGCCTATCAGCGCCGGCTCCTAGGCTGAAACCCGCCGCTGAAACCCGCGGCTGAGACCCGCCGCTGAAACCTCGAACCGGCGGCCGAGACCCGCGCCTGAGACCTGCCAGACCCGCGGCCAGCGGCCTCAAGCCCGTTCCGTCAGAAGCTCGTCGTCTGCGTCAGATAGCCGTAGTACCGCGACCCGACCGGGTGGATGGGATCGCCGTCGAAGCCATAGTCGTGGTGCCGCTTCGAGTATGACTTCGTCAGGTCCAGGTACTGCTCCATGACGTGCTCGGCTGAACCCGTGCAGGCCTTCTGGCTGATGCACAGGGCCACGGACCCGGCCACGGCCGGGCTGGCGAAGCTGGTGCCGTTGCTTATGCTGTAGCCGCCGGGCCAGGTGGAGAGCATGCACACTCCGGGGCCGGAGACTGTGTGGGCCTTGTCCTTGCTTGTGGTGGCGAAGTTGGAGAAGAATGCCGACTGGTCATCCTTTTGCCCGTACTTCCCAAAGTCGTCGGGACCGCAGTTCGGGGCGGCGTCGCCACCGGCCTTTCCGTCGAAGTCGCCCATGGCGGTGGCGGTCAGGACCTGGTCGTAGGTGGCCGGAACGGTGTTGGCGAAGTCCTCACCGGCGTTGCCGGCCGCGACGGCGTACGTGACGCCGGCCCGGACAGAACGGCAGATGGCGTAGTGCATCGCGTCCGTGCCCTTGCCGCAGTTGGGTGTGTCCGGGGCGCCGCCGGCGATGCTGATGTTGGCCACGGCGATGTCGTTGTCCGGGTCATCGTCCTTCTGCGTCGAGGTCACCCAGTCGATCGCGCAGATCAGGCTCTGCTCGGAGATCAGGCCGGCGTCGTCAACCACCCGGACGGACCACAGCGGGGTGCCCGGAGCGGTCCCGATGACGCCCAGGCGGTTGTTCCGGGCGCCGATGACGCCCGCAACAAATGTCCCGTGCCCCAAAACATCAACAACAGGATTCACGTCCACGGGGGAGCCGGACTGGCAGTCAACGCCGCCCTTGACGTTCAGGTCCGGGTGGGTCGCATCGATGCCGCTGTCGATCACTGCGACGTTGACATTGATCCGCGAAGGACCTTTGTCGAGGGCCTTCCGGACGTCGGAGCTAGTTCCGGCGATCCGCTTCCGCCAAAACGGTGTCTCCTGGGTGGCCGCGGTCCCAAGATCCCGCGGTTGCTGGAATGTTCGGCCGACAGTGACGAAGTCGACATTGGGGTCGGCCTTGAGGCGTTGCACCTGGGACGCGGTCAGGACGGCGGAATAGCCGTTCACAGCGTTGCGATAGACCTTCGACGCCGTGAATCCGTAGGCTCTTTGCTGGGCCGTAGCCGTGGCTCCGGCGTCCACGACGCCGTCCTTGAGCACCACAATGTAGTTTTGCGCCGTTTCAGCCGCGGAGGATGGGGCAGCCGCCGCCAGACCGAAGCAGGAGACCAGCGCAATGACTGTCAGCGAGGCCAGTGCGCGCCGGTACCGGAGTCGGTCCGGTCTGGGAAGGGCGCTGCCCCGGTGTCTGCGCGGGGCCCGCGCCACCGATGTTAGCTGCGGGTCTGACGCCTTGCGGCTGGCTTGGCTGAACATCGTGGCCTCCCATTAAGCGAGTTCGCTAATTCGAGTGCCCCCCGCCCATATCTTAAGCCTCCGGCCGGGTCTTACACACGGGACCTTTGGGAAATCTTGTGCCGCCGTTGGTCCGCTGCCTCAGACGAGGCTGCCTTCCTTTGCCGGCGCGGGCACGTTCTCCGGCGCCCTGTCGGCGGCGTGGGCGGCCGTCGCGGCGTGGACGGCGTGCGCCGCGCGGACGTGGTGGCCGAACGGGTTGAACCGGCTGAAACCGAGTTCGGCAAACGCGTACGCGGTCTCGGCGTGCTCGGACCGGTCGACTCCGGCGAGCTCGTCCTCGCGGCTGACCCGGAACCCGAGCGTCTTGTGGATGGCGAGTCCGATCACGGCCGTCCCGAGGCCGGACACCGCCACTGTGATGAGGACGGCCACGGTCTGCGCGATGAGCTGGTGCAGCCCGCCGCCGTAGAACAGCCCGCCGCCTGCACCGTCCACCGGGAGGGCAATGAAACCCAGGGCGAGCGTGCCGATCAGGCCGCCGCCGAGGTGGACGCCGACGACGTCGAGCGAGTCATCGAAGCCGAACTTGAACTTCAGGTCCACGAACACCGCACAGGCCGCTCCGGCCACGAAGCCCAGGCCCAGCGCGGCGAGGGGGCTGATGTTGGCGCACGACGGCGTGATCGCCACCAGGCCGGCAACGGCGCCGGACGCGGCGCCCAGGGAGGTGGGGTGGCCGTGGCGGACCTTCTCGACGACCAGCCAGCTGATCATGGCCGCGGCGGGGGCGGCCAGGGTGTTCACCCAGATCAAGCCGGCCTGCTCCACGGTGGTGGCGGCGCCGGCGTTGAAGCCGAACCAGCCGAACCACAGGATGCCTGCGCCGAGCATGATGAAGGGAATGTTGTGGGGGCGGTGGCCTGGGTCCTTGCCGAAGCCATGCCGGTTGCCCAGGATCAGGACCAAAACCAGGGCCGCGGTTCCGGACGCGATTTCCACCACGGTGCCGCCGGCGAAGTCGATGACCTGGCCGAAGACGGCGCTCACGGCACCGCCGGCACTCATGAGGCCGCCGCCCCAGACCATGAAGGCCAAGGGGCAGTACACGAGGGTGATCCAGATGGGAACGAACAGGGCCCAGGAGGTGAATTTCGCGCGGTCGGCGATGGCGCCGCTGATGAGGGCCACGGTGAGGATGGCAAACGTGGCGCTGTAGCCGGCCTTGATCAAGTCGGGCGAACCGATGAGGCCGCTCAGGCCGAAGCTGGCGAACGGGTTGCCGAACACCCCGAGGACACCCTGCCCGGTGCTCATCGAGTAGCCCCAGAGGACCCACACCACGCCGACTATCCCGATCGAGACGAAGCTCATCATCATCATGTTGAGCGAGGCCTTGGCCCTGGTCATGCCGCCGTAAAAGAGGCCCAGTGCGGGGGTCATCAGCAGAACGAGCGCCGCCGAAACAATCATCCAGACACTTCCAGCAGTGAGTTCCACCGGGGTCCCTTCTCGTCAGTCTTCCGTACCGGGACACGTCGCCGCCGGCCCCCCGGTCCGGATTCAATCGTCGCGGAGCCATGTTTCCGGCAGTGGGGCGAAAAGTTGCGGGCACGTTACGGGAATCGCGAGGGCGTGAAGTTCGCGTGACCGGCATGTTTCAGGAATGTAAACGGGGCCTCATGCCCCCGCCGGTTTGGTGCGGGACGTCGGCGCCGACGGAGCGGAACGGCGCGGGCCATCGATTATTCCTGCGCCCCCGGCCGTGAGGCACCGGCGCGGCGGGTCTCAGGTGCCGTTTTGCCTCGCCGGGAGGTCCGCCACGGCCGCCGGCTGGGGCCAGGAATGAATTCAAATGATTGAATGTTCAATAAATATGGACTTTGGTATCTTCACTTTTGGTGAGCTCTCCCGCAACAGCAGCACCGGCATGGCGCTGTCCCCGCAGCAGCGGCTGAAAGAGATCATCGATCTCGCCAAGCTGGCAGATCAGGCGGGCCTCGGGTTCCTGGGGTTGGGGGAGCATCATCGGCGCGACTTCGCCCTCTCGGCCCCGGAAATCGTCCTGGCCGCGATCGCCCGGGAAACATCCAATATCCGGCTGGGCACGGCCGTGACGGTGCTCTCCACCCAGGACCCCGTGCGGCTCTTTGAGCAGTTCGCCACGCTGGACCTGATCTCCGACGGCCGGGCCGAGATCATTGCAGGCCGCGGCGCGTTCGTGGAGTCCTATCCGCTGTTCGGCCACAAGCTCGAGGACTACGACGCCCTGTTCGATGAGAAGCTGCGCCTGCTGCTGGAACTGCGGGACAACGCCCGGGACAACGCCACAGTGCAGTGGTCGGGAAGACTGACTCAGAGCATCCCGGGCATGGACATCGCCCCGCGCCCGGTGCAGGCGAAGCTGCCGG
The DNA here is from genome assembly GCF_056401435.1 of Arthrobacter sp. P4_F10. Classification (NCBI taxonomy): domain Bacteria; kingdom Bacillati; phylum Actinomycetota; class Actinomycetes; order Micrococcales; family Micrococcaceae; genus Arthrobacter; species Arthrobacter sp. P4_F10. Next base: position 18,997 of record NZ_JBFUJJ010000016.1, on the reverse strand, counting down.
TCTGGGTGGGCGTCGGCGGCACGCCGGCGAGCTTTTCCCGGGCGGGCAGGCTGGGGCTTCCTCTGTTTATCGCCCTGCTGTCAGGGCCGGCCCGTTTCCGCCGCCTAGTTGAGCTCTACCGCGAAAGCGCTGCCGAGGCCGGTCACGACGCCGGCGCTCTGCCGGTGGGGGCCGGCGGCCACTTCTACGCGGCGCCGACGTCCCAGCAGGCGCGCGACACGTTTTACCCCCACTACCGGGCCTACTTCGAACAAAACATGCCACGCCCCGTAGACCACTTCCCCCGTTCCACCTTCGATTCCTGGACCGAACCGGGCGGCGGGTTGCTGGTCGGGAGCCCGCAACAGATCACCGAGAAGCTCCTGGAGATCCACCAGACGCTGGGGAACACGCGATACCTGGCCCAGATCGGCCTGGGCGGCCTACCGTTTGCCGAGACGGCCCGGTCGATTGAATGCTGGCCACGGAGATCATGCCCGCCGTCAACCGGGAGGTCTCCGCCGGCCCGGCAAGCAGCCGGACCGACAAACAACCAGCCTGACAAGCAACCAGCCTGACAAACAGTCCGTCGGCTGGCCCACTACGCCGGTTCAGTTCTGGTCCAGCGGAATCTCCAGGCAGCGGCCGGACGGGTTCCAGCTGCCCAGCGTGCCCAGGTGGCCGCTCAGCCGCTGCATCCGGGCGGCGATATCGGGCGCCGATCCCCGGGCCAGCCGGGCCTGGAATCCGGCGATGACCGTGGGATAGAGCCGAAGCGTGCGCGGTGCACCGCCGTCGGTGTCAAGCATGAACACGAATGACTGGTCATTGCGCTCGGCGGGGTCCACAGCATAGTCGTCAACGAAGTCGCCGGCGCTGTAAATAATGGGACGGTTCCGGTGGATCCCGACGCCGCGGAAAATATGGGGCGAGTGGCCGAAGACGAGGTCGGCTCCGGCCTCGATGAGGTCCCGGGCGAGGTCCTGGTGCCGGGGCGGGACGTCGTAGCCCCAGTTGCCGCCCCAATGGGCCGACACGATGAGGAACTGGACGCGGGCCTTGGTCCGCCTGACCAGGTCCAAAAGCCCGTCCAATCGTGCCCCGCCGCGCCGGGCGCCGCCGCCGACGGCGGCATCCTCCACCGGAACGTAGTAGACCCCGGGGGTAGCGGTGCCGGCCTCCCAGTCGGGCTGGTTGTCCGTGAAGGCAATGAATCCGACGGCGACAGCGCCTACGCGCCGCACCGCCGGGCGGCGGGCGGCGTCCAGGTCCGGGCCGGCGCCGGCATGCAGGATTCCGCGGCTGTCGAGGACCGGCAGCATTTCCCGGAACGCGTCCGGGCCGAAATCCAGGACGTGGTTGTTGGCGAGCGAGACGACGTCGATCCCGGCGGCGAGGAGACTGGCCACGTTCTTCGGGTCCGAGCGGAAGTGGAAGATCTTGCCAGGCTCGGGGCCGCCGCCGGACGCCAGGACGCACTCCAGGTTGGCAATGCGAACGTCCGCCTGCCTCAGGAGCTCCAGCGTGTCGCCCCACGGATAGGCAGGCCTGGCCGTTGCCAGGTGCCGGTTCACCAGACGGCCCAGCATGACGTCTCCCAGCAACGCAATTTGCATGGCCAGCCGGCCCGTCAGGTCATGGTCGAGGGCTAGCTCTGGTAGCCCTCGACCTCGCTGACCGGCCGCACCTCCGCCTCGTCGGGGTTCTCGCCGTAGTCCTTTTTGGCGCGCCGCTGGCGGAGCAGGTCCCAGCACTGATCGAGCTGTTCTTCCACTTGCTGCAGCCTGAGGATGTCCGGCGCTCCGGTCCCGGCGGCTTGCGAGCCTTCGCGGAGGCCGTGTTCTTCCTCCACCAGGGCCTTGATGCGCTCCAGGATGTCTTGGTTGTCCACGGTGTCCTCTCTTCGTCCGACCGCGGCGGGTCCCCTTCTCTACGCAGGGTCCCTTTCCAGCAGGTCCCTTCCAGCCTACGGAGGCGATGGAGCCGTGAACAGGGCTCGGCGCGGACTTACAGCACGCGGCACGGCGCCGGCGTCCGGAGCCCTGGCCCTAGCCAAGGAGTTCGTCCGGGTAGCACCAGCGCCAGTCCTCGCCCGGCTCGACGCTGCGCATGACGGGGTGGCCGCTGAGCTGGAAGTGTTTGTAGGCATGGGTTCCCGGCGAGGAATCGCAGCAGGCCACGTTGCCGCACTCCAGGCACATCCGCAGGTGTACGGTCGTCGTTCCTTCGCGTATGCACGCGGCGCACAAGGGTCCTGGCGGGACCGCCGGATCCGGGGCGGACTCCAGGTGGGGGCACACTCCTAGGGGCCGGGCGATCCCCTCGCCTCCGCGGCCGCCGTCCGTGTCCGGTTCTTCCAGTGCGGCGTCCAGCATGGACTCTTCGACATCGAGGCGGTCCAGGACGTTGACCAGGACCTCGTGCGCGTATCCGCCGTCGCGCCGCAGCTCGAGCACCTTGGCGCGCTCGGCGTCCAGCATGGCCAGCCGGAGTTGGGCGTAGCGCTGGCTGGGGGTGGCGGCTTCCGCGGACGGCCGTCCCAGCCGCTCCCATGCGGCCAGCCCGCGCTCCTGGGTACGCCGCTTCAGCATCGCCACGACTTCCGGCGGGTCGGCGTCCGAGCGCAGTTCCCGGAGCCGCTGCACGCCCGCCGCCGTCGCCATCTGCATCAGCGACGCCTCGTTGAGCGCGTCCTCGCGCGGGTCCGGACCCTTGACATGCAGCCACCGGACGAGGGCCGGGAGCGTGAAGCCCTGCAGGGTCAGCGTGCCGGCCACCACCACGAGGGCCATTAGGATCAGGACGGACCGGTGTTCCAGACCTGCCGGCAGGACCAGGACGGCGGCCAGCGTCACCACGCCGCGCATGCCGGCCCAGGAGACGATCGCCGCATATTGCCAGGGCGGCGCGGGATCCTTGCGCCGGACCGCGGGGATGAGCCGTGGCAGGTAGGTTGCCGGGAAGACCCAGACCGGGCGCAGGATCAGCACGGCCAGCAGCACCACGGCACAGCCGAGCCAGATCCGTTCGGGCCCCAGCGAGTCATCCCGAACGCCCTCGATGATGGTCCGGACCTGCAGCCCGATCAGGAGGAAGACAGAATTTTCCAGCAGGAACTGGACAGTGTGCCAATTGCTGCGCTGGCTCAGCCGGGCGGCCCCGTTCGGCATGGACGGCGCCTTGGTCCCCATGATCAGCCCGGTGACGACGACGGCCAGCACGCCGGAGGCGTGGATCGCTTCCGCCGGGAGGTAGGCCACGAGCGGGGCGATCAGCGACGTGGAAGTGTTGATGGCCACGTTGCGGATCCGCTTGCGGAGTGCCGTGAGCACGAAGGCGGCGGCTACACCCACCACCAGGCCCCCGCCGGCCGCTAGGAGGAAACCGCCGGCGACCTCCGCCGCGGAAACGGTTCCGGCGATGGCAGCGATGGCGGCGCGCAGGCAGATAAGCGCCGTGGCGTCGTTGACCAGCGATTCGCCCTCCAAGATGGTGACAATCCTGCGGGGCATGCCCACCTTTCGCGCAATGGCGGTCGCGGCCACGGCGTCCGGCGGTGCGACGACGGCACCCAGGGCAATGGCAGCCGCCAGCGGGATCTCGGGAAACAGCCAGGCGACCACCAGCCCGATGCCGATGGTACCGAAGATGACGTAGCCCACCGACAGCAGGCCGATGGAGCGGCGGTTGGAACCGAAATCGAACAGCGAGGTCTGCAGCGCGGCTGCGTAGAGCAGCGGCGGCAACAGCCCGACCATAACCAGTTCGGGGTTCAGTTCGATGGTCGGGACAAACGGGAGGAAGGAACACACAACACCGGCCAGCACCAGTAAGAGCGGGGCGGAGACGTTGATCTTGTGCCCCAGCGCGCTGCAGGCGCAGACAATGGCGACGAGGGCCAGCAGCCCGAGAGCAACTTCCATTGGCCCATTCTCTCAGCTTCACGCCCGGTGCCGGCGGGTCCCCGCAGCGCATCATCAGCTTGCTTATGACTTGGCGGGTTCCTAGAGTTGAACTGCAAGCCAAGTGAGACTCTGCGCTGGCGCCGGGCACTGCCGATTGTTGCCCGGACCGCGCCCCGGAACGAGGAGGACACATGTCAGAGCACAATATTTCGGGCAAGAAGGTCGCGTTCCTGCTCACAGATGGTGTGGAGCAGGTGGAACTGACCAGCCCGTGGGATGCCGTGAAGGAAGCCGGCGGCGTGCCAACCCTGGTCTCGCCGAAGAGCGGAAAGCTGCAAGGCTACAACGGCACCGAAAAGGGCCAGACCTTCGCCGTCGACCTCGCCGTGGCGCGGGCCGACGCCGCCGATTTCCACGCCCTCGTCATCCCCGGCGGCGTAGTCAACGCCGATCACCTCCGCGTCGACAAGGACGCCCAGGCGTTCACCCGGTCCTTCTTCGAACAGCACAAGCCCGTCGCCTCCATCTGCCACGGCCCGTGGCTGCTCATCGACGCAGGCGTGGTCAGCGGCCGGAACGTGACCTCGTATCACACGCTCCAGACGGACCTCAAGAACGCCGGCGCGAACTGGACCGACGAGCAAGTCGTGGTGGACCAGGGCCTGGTGACCAGCCGCAGCCCGCGTGACCTCACGGCCTTCAACGCCAAGCTCCTTGAGGAAATCGCCGAAGGCGAACACGCCGGCCAGGCACCATAGCCACTATCCGCTCGTCACAGCGGCCGACGGCGGTGCGCAAACGCCGCCGCATCCTCTCGCCTTGTTCCCCTGCCGGGCACCTACCCATGCTGCCGGTTTTGCGGCAGGATATGCCCTGTAACGTGCACCGTCGTCGTTGCCGCACCGGCCGGCGCCCCCAAGCAGCAAGGAGTTTCGGACATGACTACGCTCAATCCCTACCTCGGCTTCCGCGACAGCGCGAAGGACGCCATGACCTTCTACCAGTCGGTATTCGGCGGGGAACTGACCATGAGTACGTTCGCCGAGTACCACGCCAGCGAGGACCCGGCAGAGCAGGAAAAGATCATGCATGCCCAGCTCCGGACGGACGGCGGCATGGTGCTCATGGGAGCCGACACGCCCAACAGCATGGACTACACCCCCGGCACCAACATTTCCGTGTCCCTTAGCGGGTCCGACGAAGCCGAGCTCCGTGGCTACTTCGACAAGCTGGCCGAGGGTGGCACCATCGCGATGCCGCTCGAAAAGGCACCGTGGGGCGATATCTTCGGGATGTGCAAGGACAGGTTCGGCGTGGACTGGCTGGTGAACGTCGGTTCCGAGCCCGCCTAGGGAAGGGCTGACGCCGGCGCGCCCCTGGCTCGTTGGGGCTATCCTGAATGCAGCCAGGACAGTGCGGGCACGAGTCAGTCCCCTGGCCCAGAGAGGCATGCAATGACCGAGAAGCTGCACCTCAGCCCGGAAGATGAATTCCCGGAAGACCTCAGCAAGGTCGCGGACAAGGATCTTCAGGTCCTCGACAGCCAAGTCGAGCGCCAGCTGGACTATGAGTACGTGGTGGAGGGGGAGCCGAATCCGGAGACGGAATTCCGGCACTATGACCTCGACGAGGAGTTCGAAGAGCGGGACAAGCGGGACAAGCCGGACACCTGAGCCGCAGGCGGCGGGCCACGCCGGCCACGTCTTCGCCTCGCGCGAAACGGCCGGCGGGTCCGCTCCCGCCCTCGTGCTCATCAATGGAATCGGCGCGCCACACCGCTCCCTGCGCCGGCTGCCCCAGCTCCAGGCCGGGAAACCGGGTCTGACCGCACAGGTTGGTCCTGGTCCGGGTTAGACCTCGAAGTGGGTCCGGGTGGGACCCTGGCCGAGTGCCTCGACCACCCCGGCCGCGACGACGTGGAGCTTGATGTTCCGGGCGCTGGACGCCGACTTCAGGAGCTCGAACGCTTCATCCTGGCTGCAACGGTTCTGCGCCATGATGATGCCGACGGCAACGTCGATAGCGGTCCGCGTTTCCAGGCTGGCCTTGAGGTCGGCGGCCGTCTCGCTGCTGTGCGCGAACCGGACCGCGAGCCGCAGGGCCATGGATGTCTGGTGGACGAAGTCACGGGCCAGTTCCGTGGCACGGTCATCGAACCGGCCCGGACGGTGCGAATACAGGTTCAAGGCGGCCTGGGTTTCGCCTTCGAGCAGGAACGGCAGCGCCAGAATGGACCGGAAGCCATGTCCGCGCACCATCGCGGCGTACTGCGGCCAGCGACCATCGAGATCAAGGTCCTCAACGTGGACGGTTTCCTGTTCCCGGGAAGCCGTCATGCAAGGGCCGTCCCCGAAGGTGTACTGGATTTCGTCCATGGCCTGCGCGGCGGGGCTGCTGCTGGCGACGGTGGCCGCCTTCCTTTGCCGCAGAAGGGTGATGCCGCACAGGATCTCGTCCCCGGGCTCGGACAGGCTGCGCGCGGACACCCTAGCGAGCTCGCAGAGGAAGTCCTCGACGTCGGAGCTGCGGAGCACCAGTTCCTGCAGCTGCTGGTTTATTGAATTTGCGGTTGACTCGCTGACCACTTGTCTGTTGTGCCGTTTCACTCAGGTCAAGACGACCCGGCGGCGCTCCCACCGCGGCAAATGGCGGATACGGCAGCGGCCGGATCGAAGAACAATCCAACGGCTCGCTGCAAAACCGTACCGAGAGAGTATATACATCCGAACCGCTGCCCGTCAGCCGCGGCAGCTCCGGCACGCAGGCCCAAAATCGGGCATAAAGGCCCTCACAGGGCTTCGGCCGCGGGCGGATAGTTGGAGGCAGCGGCCACCGGGTCCATTTCGGGTTTGGGGAACCCGCAGGAGCGCACCAGTTTCAGCAGCACACGACTGATGGCCGATGGCCCACGTTTCGACTTGAAAGCCATATCCCATGAGCATTTTTGAAGACAGGGTCGACGCCGGCAGGCAGCTCGGCCGTCGTCTGGCGGAACTGCGTGGCCAGGACATCGTGGTCCTGGGCCTGCCGCGCGGCGGCGTGCCTGTAGCCTTCGAAGTCGCCGCCGCCCTGGACGCTCCCCTGGACGTGATTGTGGTGCGGAAGCTCGGGCTTCCCTACCAGCCCGAGCTCGCCATGGGGGCGATCGGTGAAGGCGGTGCCAAGGTCCTGGACGAGCAGGTCCTGGCCCATTCACGGGTCAGCAGTGACGAACTGCAGGCCGTTGAGGAGCACGAGCGCGCCGCCTTGGAAAACCGGCTCGTCCTGTTCCGGAAGGGCCGGACCCGGCACGACCTGACCGGACGCATCGCGGTGATCGTCGACGACGGGATCGCCACCGGCTCCACTGCCCGGGTGGCCTGCCGGGTCGCCCGGAAACAGGGCGCGGCACGCGTGATCCTGGCGGTTCCGGTTGCCCCCGCGGAGACCCTCGCCAACCTGACAGAACCGGACGAAGTGGTCTGCCTGGCGACGCCGCGCCAGTTCACCGCCGTCGGTTACCACTACCGGGACTTCTCCCCGACGGACGACGACGAGGTGCTGCGACTGCTCGATCTTGCGGCCAAACGCGTCGAGACCTCGCCGCCGCCCTTCTGGGCCTCGGCGGCGGCCCGCGCCGACAGGGCCGCCGACGTCGACGAGGAAGTAGAGATCCCGTCCCGGGCGGTGCGGATCCAGGCACAGCTCCATCTTCCGGTCCCGGCCCGGGCCGTGGTGCTGTTCGCCCATGGCAGCGGCAGCAGCCGCCACAGCCCCCGGAACCGCTATGTGGCCGGTCTGCTGCAGCAGGCTGGACTCGGTACGCTGCTGCTGGACCTGCTGACCACCGCGGAGGAGCGCAGCCGCGCCAACGTCTTTGACATCGAACTTCTGGCCCGCAGGCTGTCCTCAGCAACGGACTGGCTTTCCACCCGGGCAGACACGGCCTCTTGCGCTGTGGGTTACTTCGGGGCGAGCACGGGCGCCGGGGCCGCGTTGTGGGCGGCGTCGGAGCCGTCGGCGCGAATCGCGGCTGTCGTCTCCCGCGGGGGCCGCCCCGATCTCGCCGGCCCGCGGCTGTCTGCCGTGACAGCGCCCACGCTCCTGATTGTGGGCAGCTTGGACCACGAGGTCCTGGAGCTCAACCGCCGGGCGAAGGCGATGATGCGCTGCCCCAGCCAGCTCGCTGTCGTGCAGGGGGCGACGCACTTGTTTGAAGAACCTGGCACGCTCGCGGCCGCGGCCATCCTTGCACGGGACTGGTTTGTCGACTACATGCTGCCGCCGGACGGTGCCAGCGCGCGGGCCACGGGCGTCTGAACAGTCAGGCGCCGTGCGCCTTGCGGCCCTCAGCTCTGTCACGGATGCCCAGGAGCATCCGCCGCTCCATCAGGAACTGCACCGGTTCCAGCAATGCGCGCAGGGCCAGCCCCTCGGCCAGGGGCGAGTAGTCGTACCGGGTGCGGGACAGGAGCCTGGTGGCCTGGGGGCCCGCAGGCCGCAACACGAACGTCCAGCCGATGTCGAGCCGGCGCCCGGTAGGACGGACGCCGGCGGGCGACATCTTGCCCGTGCGCAAGTCGATGGATCCGCCCAGCGCCAGCACAGCCCCGGACTCGAGACGCCTGACCGGCAGGCCGCCGTCGGGGGACAAGGGGACGATGTCGCCGACTTCCAGGCGCTGCAGTTCCGGGACAATCCTGTCTGCACTCCGGATGCCCAGACCCGTGGTTTTTTCGAGCCAGTCGTAGGAGTAAAAACCGCCACGCCCGGCGCCCAACTGGACGAGCCAAGGCCAGACGTCTGTGACCGGGGCCGCAATAGTGACCGCACGGGTGCTTTGCATGCGCGGGGCGGGCACGATCTCGTCCCCGGCGAGCGGCCCGGCGGCCTCCTGGGTGGTGGATCCCCAGAGCAGGAGCCGCGGCCGGACAGCCAAGACGTAAGTGGCGCCGGCCCCGGCCGCCGCGAGCGCCGCGAGCGGTCCGCGCATCCGGCCGGGAACGTGCGGGCCGCTCACGCGAGGGACCTCATCCGCTGGTCCGGTGGTCCGGACGGTCGTCCGCTCCCTGGCCGACCACCATCACCGGACAATGGGCATGGGCCGCGCAGGCCCCGCTCACCGAGCCCATGACCTGATGGAGGAATCCGCCCTTCCCGCGCCTGCCCACCACGAGCAACTGGGCGTTCTGGCTTTCCTCGATAAGGACCTTGGCCGGAGCCCCGAACTTGACCGAGCGGGTGAGGCCTTCCGGACGCGAGTCGCCGAAGGCACGCTCCAAGGCTTGGTCCACGAGATCTTTGGCGGTCTCCTCCAGCTGCTCAAGGGTGGGTGTCCTGTCCTCCGGCAGGTGGGATGCAAGGAAGAAATCGGACGTCCCCAGGCACGTAATGACCTCAATCGGGACGTTGAGACTCGTGGACATGCGTCCGGCGAGGCGGAGCGCCGTCGTCGAAAATTCGGAACCGTCCACGCCCACGACAATGCGCTGATCACCGTTCATGGTCCCCAGCCTTCCCTGTGCTCCCGGGCCTGCCTAGGGTCGAAAGTCACGCGGGGACGGAGCGGGGCTGGGCACCGCGCCCGGCTCACCTTAGGGTGGAACGGTGACTGTCGGCACCGGACCGGATGCCGGACCATGAGCCTGACCATGACGGTCAGCCGAGCCTGCCACCCGAGGAGTTCCTGATGAGAGTTGCTGTTACCGGAGGAAGCGGAAAGCTGGGCCGAAGCGTCGTTCGGCGGCTGAGCGATGACGGGCACGAGGTGACCAACCTGGACCGGACGGGCGCGCGCAGCCGCGGGTTCACGGAGGTGGACCTGCGCAACTACGGCCAGGTGGTGGATGTGTTCCTTGGCCTGGAGGACCGCCACGCCGGCTTTGACGCGGTGGTGCATCTGGCCGCGATTCCTGCACCGGGCCATGCCCCTGATGCCGCCACATTCGAGAACAACATGCAGTCCACGTACAACGTGTTCCAGGCCGCCCGCCGGGCCGGGATCAAGAAAATCGTCTACGCGTCCAGTGAGACCGTGCTGGGGCTGCCGTTCGACGTCGACCCTCCCTACATCCCGGTGGACGAGGACTACCCGGCCCGGCCGGAAAGCACGTACTCGCTGGTCAAACACCTTGAGGAGCAGATGGCCATCCAGCTGACCCGCTGGGACCCGGACCTGAGCATCACCGGCCTGCGGTTCTCCAACGTGATGGACCCGGAGGACTATGAGGAGTTCCCCTCCTTCGACCACGACGCGGGGCTGCGCAAGTGGAATCTCTGGGGCTACATTGACGGCCGGGACGGTGCGCAGGCCGTTGCCCGCGCCCTGGAGCGCGGCAAACCCGGTTTCGAGGCGTTCATCATCGCGAACGAGGACACCGTGATGAGCCGCTCCAGCGCCAGCCTCGCGGCCGAGGTGTTCCCCAGCGTCAAGGTGGTCAAGGACCTGGGCGAGCACGAGACCATGCTTTCGATCGACAAGGCCAAGCGGCTGCTGGGCTACGCGCCCGAGCACACCTGGCGGACGTACCACTCGCTGCGCACCACCCCCACGGAAGACTGACCCCAAACTCGAGGAGTTCCATGCAATACCGCACCCTGGGCAACAGCGGCGCCGTCGTCTCCAACTACGCGCTGGGCACCATGACCTTTGGCGCCGAGGCCACCGAGGAGCAGTCCCGCACCATCCTGGACGACTACTTCGCGGCGGGCGGCAACTTCATCGACACGGCGGACGTCTACAGCTCCGGGGCGTCGGAGGAAATCATCGGCCGGTGGCTGGCGGACCGGCCGGATGTCCGGGACCGGGCGGTCGTGGCCACAAAGGGCCGCTTCCCGATGGGCCAGGCCCCCAACGACGTCGGGACTTCCCGCCGGCATCTGGTCCGGGCACTGGATGACTCGCTGCGCCGGCTGGGCGTGGAGCAGATCGATCTCTACCAGCTGCACGCATGGGATCCGGTGACGCCCCTCGAGGAGACCCTCCGGTTCCTGCACGACGCCGTCACCAGCGGCAAGATCGCCTACTACGGCTTTTCCAACTTCCTGGGCTGGCAGCTGACCAAGGCCGTGCATGTGGCGAAGGCCCACGGCTGGAGTGCCCCGGTGACGCTGCAGCCGCAGTACAGCTTGCTGGTCCGCGAGATCGAGTCGGAAGTTGTGCCGGCCTCGCTGGACGCAGGGATCGGGCTGCTGCCCTGGTCGCCGCTCGGCGGCGGGTGGCTCTCCGGCAAGTACAAGCGCGATCAGGCGCCCGCCGGGGCCACCCGTCTCGGCGAAAATCCGAAGCGTGGGATGGAGGCCTGGGAGGCCCGCAACGCCGATCAGCGCACCTGGGACGTGATTGCCGAGGTGGAGGAAACCGCCGGGCGCCATGGCGTGAGCGCGTCCCAAGTGGCGCTGGCCTGGCTGGCGGACCGGCCGGCGGTCACCTCGGTGATCCTGGGCGCCCGCACCACCGCACAGTTGGCGGACAATCTCGCGGCGGCGGATCTCCGGCTCACCCCGGGCGAGACGGAGCGGCTGACCGAGGTCAGCCGGCCGCGCGTCGGCGTCTATCCGTACGGGCCCATGGCCCAGGAGCAGCGCAGCCGGAAGCTCGAGGGCGGCCGCTAAAGAACGGTGTGATGGGCTGGAAGTGACCCCGCGTTAGGTGGCTGGGGAGGCGGGGCCGCCGGCGTGATAGCTGGACCAGATGTCGCCCATTTCCTCGGTGGACTGCTCCACGATCCTGCTCATGGCGGCGTGCGCCGCGTCCGCCTCGCCGCGCTGAATGGCGCTGGCCACATCCACATGCAGCTGCAGGGCCTCGTGGTGTGGCAACTGCGGCATGAGGCCGTGCTCGGTGCGCCCAGTCAGCACCTCGGTGACCAGGTTGTGCAGCTGGGAAAACATGGCGTTGCCGGAGGCCCGGAGCACCGCCGCGTGGAAGTCGATGTCGAGCCGGAGGAACTCGTCCCGGTCCCCGCGCTGGCCGGACGCCCACAGCTTTGCGGCCAGGGACACGAGGTCGCTCCCGGCATCCCAGGATGCCCTCTCGGCAGCAAGGCGGGCAGCCTGCGGTTCGATTGCCCCGCGGAGCTCGTTCAGGGCCTGCAATTGCTCCAGCCGCCTTGAGGATGCGAGCCGCCAGCGGATCACTTGGGGATCGTACGCGTTCCACGATTCCTCCGGCTGCACCACCGTCCCCAGCCGCCGCCGCGACTCCAGCATTCCCTTGGAGGACAGCACGCGGGTGGCTTCCCGCACCACGGACCGGGAGACCTTGTGCTCGGCCTCAAGCTCGTCCAGACGCAGGATCGAGTGCGGCGCCAGCGTCCCTTCGGCGATGGCAAGCCCCAGGTTCTGGACCAGCACCGAATGCAGGTCTGCTGTTGGCTCCGCCTTTGGAGTTTTCATAAATAAATCATACGGGTGTGGCGCAAGGGGTTGTTTAAGTCTGCTTTATTTACCTAAGATCGCTTCCAGAGCAGATGTAAAGATGCATTTGCAGCCGGCTGGACAGAGACGCCCAGCCCTGAAAACCAAAGGAAGTCGTAATGAAGCGACGTTCGATTGCGAAGTACGCGGCTGTCGCCGCGGTCCTGTCCCTGGGGCTGACTGCCTGCGGCGGCGCCAGTGGCAGCACCGACGCCAAGACCGCCGGCACCGTGCGGGTCACCCTCGCGAACCACGTCTGGACCGAAGGCATCAAGGCGGCCATTCCGGAATTCGAGAAGTCCAGCGGACTCAAGGTCGAACTGACCCAACTGGGCGAAGAGCAGCTCTCGGACCAGTACAACGTCAAGCTCAACGCCGGCAGCGACGAGATCGACGTGATGATGTACCGCCCGCTCCAGGAAGGCAAGGCGTTCGCGAAGAACGGCTACCTCGCGGACCTGACGTCCAAGGTCTCCTCGGACGCCACGTGGGACTGGAAGGACTACCAGGAGGGCCCGGTCAAGGCCACCACCGCTGACGGGAAGGTGGTCGGCGTCCCGATCATCACCGAGCGCGAAGTCCTCTACTACCGCAAGGACCTGCTGAAGGCCGCCGGCCTGGAGGTTCCCAAGACCATGGACGAGCTCGAAGCCGCGGCCAAGGCCATCAAGGCTTCCTCTCCGGACACGGCCGGCTTCGTGGCACGCACCGGCAAGTCCGCCGCCGTCACCCAGTTCTCCAGCTTCCTGTACAGCTTCGGCGGCGACTTCACCGACGCCGGCGGCAAATCCGCCGTCAACTCCGACGCCGCGAAGAAGGCCTATGCGTTCTACGGCGGCCTGATCAAGAACTACGGCCCCGCCAACGTCAGCACCGACATGAGCTGGCCCGAGGCGATGGCAATCTTCACCCAGGGCAAGGCTGCCTTCTACACGGAGGCCGACTCGCTCTACAAGAACGCCACCGACCCGGCCAAATCCAAGGTCGCCGACACTGTCGGGTTCGCCGCGCTGCCCGCCGGCCCCGCAGGTTCGAAGCCGTACAACATCCCGTCCTGGGGCCTTGCCATCAACCAGGCATCAAGCAACCAGGACAACGCCTGGAAGTTCATCCAGTGGGCCACCAGCAAGGAACGCACCCTCGAAGCGCAGAAGGCCGGCGTCCCCGGACCGCGCGCCTCGGTCTGGGCTGACCAGGCCGGAACCTCCACCTACCCGAAGGACCTCGCCGAGGCCATCTCCGCCAGCGCCAAGAACGGCGTCGGGCACGACCGTCCCGAGGTTGTCACCGTAGGCAAGGCCCGCGAAATCGTGGGCGGCCCGATCGTCGCGACCATCACCGGCTCTGACGCTTCCGGCGCAGCCGACACGGCGCACGATGCCTTCCAGAAGTTCCTGGACAGCGAAAAGAAGTAGTGCGGCCGGCGCGCCACGCGCCTGACCCGCTACCCGCCTGACGCACCATCCAGCCCGGCGGGGCGGCAGTCCGCTGCCGTCCCGCCGCGGCCAGCTCTTCACTTCACCCCCAACTCCTTAGGTGAACCATGTCTGTATTGACCCCTCCCCGCAGCGCGCCATCCCGGAAGGCCGCCCGCACACCCAGTGCACGCGAGAACTTCTCGGGCTGGGCCAACCGGCACCGCAAGTGGCTCTTCGCCGCGCCCGCCATGATCTTCGTCGGCGTCCTGATCGTCTTCCCCCTGGCCTGGACCCTGTACCTGAGCCTGACCGATTCGCAGGGCTCGGTCCGGGCTGCCTCCGAGTTTGTCGGCCTCCAGAACTACCTCACGGTCCTGTCCGACGTCGAGCGCTTCTGGCCCGCCGTCGGCCGCACGCTGAGCTTCACCGGCGTTGCCCTCGTCTGCGAGGTGGTGCTCGGCATGTGCATCGCGCTGCTGCTGTGGCGCCCGTTCCGCGGCGAAAAGTGGGTCCGCGTGGCCATCCTGCTCCCGCTCGTCGCCACCCCCGTGGCGGTCGGCATGATGTGGCGGCTGATCTTCGATCCCAACATCGGCTTCGTCAACCAGCTGCTCGGCATGGTCGGCATCCCCGCCCAGCCCTGGCTCTCCGGCCAGGACACGGCGCTCGGCACCACCATCTTCATGGACGTGTGGCAGTGGACCCCCATGGTGGTCCTGATCCTGCTGGCAGGGCTGACCTCCCTCTCCGAGGAGCCTGACGAGGCGGCCCGGATGGACGGCGCCAACGCCTTCCAGCGCTTCTTCTTCATTACCCTGCCCCTCATGATGCCGACCGTGATCGTCGCCATCCTGCTCCGGGGCATCGACGCCCTGAAGACCTTCGACATCCTCTACGCCACCAAGGGCAAGGGCGGCGGGTCCTTCCACGAAGTGGAAACGCTCAACGTCTACGCCTACGGGCTGAGCTTCGACTACAACCAGTACGGTCTCTCCTCCGCGGTGCTGATCCTGTTCTTCATGATCATCATCGGCTCCATGTGGCTGCTGACCATGCGCAAGAAAGCGGTAAGCAAATGACCGTACTGAAAGAAAACACCGAACCCCAAACCGCCCCCGCCGTGCCGGCCACGACGGAGCCGCGCCGGCGGAAGCCCGTGGGCACCCGCGCGTACAAGGTGTTCCGCGTAGCCGCGCTGGTGGCCGTGGTGCTGTTCCTGGTGGCCCCGCTGTTCTGGATGCTTCTGGCCTCGTTCAAGACCAACGTGGACATCTACGACACYGGCAAGTCGTTCTTCTTCACCCCTACGGGCGAGAACTACGCCAACGTGCTGCAGCGGAACAACTACTTCGTCTTCATCTTCAACAGCTTCTGGGTGGCCTTCGTTTCCACGGCGCTGTCGCTGGTCCTGGGCGTGCCGGCCGCCTACGCCATGAGCCGCTTCACCATGCACCGCTCGGCGCTCGTGGTCCTGATGGCCCGCGTCATCCCCGGCGTCTCGCTGCTGGTGCCCTGGTACTACGTCTTCTCCAACCTGAAAATGGTGGGCGGGTTCGAGGTGCTGATCCTCAGCCACATGTTCGTCTCGCTGCCGCTGATCGTGTACATCATGATGAGCTACTTTGATTCCCTGCCGCTGGAACTGGAGGAATCGGCCCAGGTGGACGGCCTGACCCCGATCGGCGCCTTCCGCCGCATCACCTTGCCGCTCTCCGTCTCCGGCATCGCCACCGCCGGCATCCTGTCCTTCATCTTCTCGTGGAACAACTTCATGTTCGCCCTGGTGCTCTCCGGCTCCAAGACCAAGACCCTCCCGGTCGCGATCTTCGACTTCGTCTCCTACGCCAGCATCGACTGGGGCGGACTGATGGCGGCCGCCACCGTGGTCACCATCCCGATCATGATCATTGCGCTCTTCACGCAGAAGTACATCGTTTCCGGCCTCACCGCCGGCGCGACCAAGGGCTAGGCAGCACATGACACTCATCAGCAGGATTGAAACGTTCCTCGTCGCGCCGCGCTGGCTCTTCGTCCGGATCGAGACGGACAGCGGGATCGTCGGGTGGGGCGAGGCGAGCTGCGAAGGCCGCAGCGAAACCGTGCGCACCGCCGTCGACCAGCTCTCGGAGCTGCTCATCGGCAACGATGCCCTGCGGATCGAGGACCACTGGCAGGTGATGACCAAGGGGTCCTTCTACCGCGGCGGGCCCATCCTGGCCAGCGCCGTGTCCGGCCTGGACCAGGCCCTTTGGGACATCGCGGGCAAGCACTTCAACACGCCCGTGCACCAGCTCCTCGGCGGCCACGTCCGGGACCGGATCCGGATGTACGGCTGGGTGGGCGGGGACGAGCCCAACGAGGTGGCCGACCAGATCAGCGCGCAGCTGGCGGTCGGGCTCACGGCCGTCAAGATGAACGCCAGCGGCCGGATGAGCCCCATCGCCTCGGTGGCCGAGCTCGACGGCGTCGTCCGCCGGGTGGCCGCGGCCCGCGAGGTCCTCGGCGACCACCGCGACGTGGCCGTGGACTTCCACGGCCGCTTCAGCCTGGCCAACGCCCGCCGGGTGGCGCCGCTGCTGGAACCGTACCGGCCCTTCTTCCTCGAAGAACCGGTGGTCCCGGAAAACACGCACCTGCTGCGCGAGTTCACCTCTTCGACGACGACGCCGGTCTCCACCGGCGAGCGGCTCTACAGCCGGCAGGAATTCCTGCCCGCGCTGCAGGCCGGCATCGCCGTGGCCCAGCCGGATCTCTCCCATGCCGGCGGCATCACCGAGGTCCGAAAGATCGCCTCGCTCGCCGAAATCTACGAAGTCCAGCTTGCCCCGCACTGCCCGCTGGGCCCGCTGGCACTGGCCGCCTGCCTGCAGGTGGGTTTCGCGACACCCAACTTCCTGATCCAGGAGCAAAGCATCGGCATCCACTACAACCAGGGTGCCGAAGTCCTGGACTACGTGGTGGACAAGTCCCCGCTGAAGTTCGTGGACGGGCACATCGAGCGGCTCACCGGCCCCGGCCTGGGCATCGAAATCGACGAAGCCGTGGTCCGTGCCGCGGACAAGCGCGGGCATGCCTGGCGCGGTCCCGTCTGGCGGCACCCCGACGGTGCCTTCGCCGAGTGGTGAACGCCGGAACGGTAAACACCGGAACGGTGAACACCGGAACGGTAACACTGCCCTGAACGCCCCGACTAAGGAGAAGCCTGACATGGAGAACAACCTGGCGCCCGAACTGCTGCTGGCCGGCATCCGGGAAACCCGGCTGGTGGCAATTGTGCGCGGCACGGACGGGGCAGCCGCCGCCCAGGCAGCTCTCGCGGCGATGGAGGAGGGCTTCCGATACGTCGAAATTGCGCTCACCACACCGGGGGCGCTCGAGGCGATCCGCGAGGTCCGCGCGGCCGCCCCGGCGGACTGCTTCGTCGGCGCCGGAACAGTGCTGACGGCCCAGGACGTTGACCGGGTCGCCGAGGCGGGTGGCCAGTTCATGGTGACGCCGTCGCTGGCAGAGTCGATCGCCGAATCGGCCCGGCTGGGACTGCCGGTGCTGGCCGGTGCGCTGACTCCCAGTGAGGCCTACGAAGCCATGAACCGGGGCGCCACCGCGGTCAAGCTGTTCCCCGCCTCGATCGGCGGACCGGGCTACCTCAAGGCGCTCCGCGATCCCTTCCCCGGAATCCCGTTCATCGCCGTCGGCGGCGTCGGGCTGGGCGAGGCCGCGGGCTACTGGGAAGCCGGCGCCATCGCCGTGGGACTCGGCGGACCGCTGTTCGGCGACGCCGGCTCCGGCGGCGACCTCGCCCCGATGCGGGAACGGGCCCGCGGTTTCGTGGCCCTGGCCGCCGAATTCGGCCGCCCGCGCGCGGAGAGCCTGCGGTGATGGCCGCCGCCCACAACGCTCCCTCCCCGCAGGCCGTTGACCTTCTGACCTTTGGCGAGTCCATGGTCTCGCTGCGGTCCACCGGCCCGCTGTCCGCCGGCGGCAGCCTGGGCATGCACGTGGCCGGGGCCGAATCGAACGTGGCCGTCGGGGTCGCCCGGCTCGGGCACAGCGTCACCTGGGCCGGGGTGGTCGGCGCCGACCCGCATGGCGAGTACATCCTGCGGCAGCTGCGCGCCGAGGGGATCGGGCTGCGGCACCGGATTGACGCCGCGCGGAACACCGGCGTGATGTTCCTCGAACAACGCACAGCCGATGTCACCCGGGCCTTCTACTACCGCGCCGGTTCCGCCGGGTCCACCCTCGGACGGGACGACCTGGACCGTGCCTTGACGGACGGTGCCCGGATCCTGCATCTGACCGGCATCACTGCCGCCCTCAGTCCCGACGCCCGGAAGGCCGTGGAATACGCGGCCGAGCGCGCTGCCGCCGACGGCATGGAGGTCTCCCTCGATGTCAATTACCGCAGCAAGCTCTGGACCCGGGAGGAGGCCTGCGCTGTGCTCACGCCGCTCGCCGGGTATGCCAGCATCGTGATCGCCTCCGACGACGAACTCGGGCTGGTCGCTGCTGCTCCCGGGGCAGGCCAAGCTGGAACATGGGACGCCGACGCCGACGCCGACGCCGACGCCGACGCCGACGCCGACGCGGACGCCGTCGAAACGGCGATGGCCACCCAACTGCTGGACCGCGGGGTCCGGGAAGTAGTGGTCAAACGCGGCGCCGCCGGCGCCGGCGTCCACACCGCCGACGGGCGCTGGGAGGCACCCGCCGTCCCCGTGACCAGCATCGATACCGTGGGGGCCGGGGACGCCTTTACCGCCGGCTACCTTTCGGCGCTGCTCGACGGCACCGACGTCGCCGGCCGCCTGGAGCGCGGCGTCCTGGCGGGAGCCTTTGCCGTCAGCACCGCCGGGGACTGGGAAGGCCTGCCGGGCCGCGCGGAACTTGCACTGCTCGGGAGCACACCGGGCGGAACCACGCAGCGCTGAGCCCACCCCGGGCGCCCATCCGGGCCGCCTGCCATTCACCGGCTAAGACACCCCCGTTAGACCAGAAAAGGACCTGTTGTGAAAATCATTGCCGCTGAAGTCTTCGTGACCAGCCCCTCCCGGAATTTCGTGACCCTGCGGATCACCACCGAGGACGGGGTGACCGGGATCGGGGACGCGACCCTGAACGGGCGCGAGCTCGCGGTGGCCGCGTATTTGAAGGAGCACGTCGCGCAGCTGCTGATCGGCAAGGATCCGCACCGGATCGAGGACACCTGGCAGTTCCTGTACCGGTCCTCGTACTGGCGCCGCGGCCCGGTGACGATGGCCGCGATCGCCGCGGTGGACATGGCTTTGGACATGGCTT
>NZ_JBFUJJ010000015.1:0-92874 GCF_056401435.1 Arthrobacter sp. P4_F10 | reverse complement strand
GGCCTATCTGGCCTATCTGGCCTATCTGGCCTATCTGGCCTATCTGGCCTATCTGGCCTATCTGGCCTATCTGGCCTGAGTATACGAAAACAACTGATCCCTGCCGCGTCCAGCAGCGTGGGTCTCGCGGCCATCCAGATCGCCAACATTGTGGGCGCCAAGCCGGTGGCCGTGACGCGGACCGGAGCGAAGCGCCAACAACTCCTCGATGCCGGCGCGTCAGCGGTTATCGCCACGGAGAGTGAAGACGTCACCGCCCGCCTGGACCAAATTACCGGCGGCGCCGGTGTGCAGGTCATCTTCGACCCGGTGGCAGGGCCACCGCTGGCTCAACTTATTGATGCAGTAGCCACCTATGCCACTGTTGTCATCTACGGCGCCCTCAGCAGCGACCCGACATCGCTGCCGGTCCTGTCAATGCTGGAAAAACGCATCACCATCCGCGGCTAAGACATGAACGAAGTGGACGCAGATGACAGCCACCTCCACAAGGCTGTCGCCTTCATCAGCGAAGGCCTCGAAAAAAGGGTCCTCACACCAACCATCGACGCGGTCTTTGACCTGGCCAACATCGCCGACGCCTACAGGTACCTCGCGTCCAACAGCCAGTTCGGCAAAGTCGTGGTCACCATCCCAAACACCGTCGCCTAGGGCGCCTATCGGATCCGAGTTCCGCGAGCATCTTTCGCGAGACACGAATGACTCTGGTGCCTGTACACGGGCTGAGCTAGCATGGCCAGCACCATCTCCAAGGCTGTAGTGCCGGAGCGCGGGAAGGGAGAACGGCGTGAGCAATGAGGTACGCTTCAGCCGCGAAGAGGCAGGGGCCACACCGCCACCGGCGGACTTCGACCCGTTAACCGCCGACCCGAAGAGCTTGGCCAGATACGGTCTCCCCCGGCGACCCGATCGTCAGAGCCAGCCTGGGCTGTCCGCCCTGTGGGATCGGCAGGCACGCCGCTATCGCACGTTCGAACACCTGCAGGCGGAAGTGCCTCGACCACCGCAGACGGGGTCCGATATGGCGCCCGAAGCGTTGCTGCTGTACCCCGTCGGAACCTGTGGCTACACGCTCGACAGCTTCGGTGACCCGTTTACGACCCTGGCGGTCACCTGGACCGTGCCTAATTTGCGGCACACTCCCAACGCTCAAGGCCTCAATAAGTTTCGTACGTTCGTGGGTCTCGGATTCCTTGACGTACACGTCGAAATGACCGTCGACTCCACGAATAACGTCACAGCCACGATCACCGCCCTCAATGTCGATACGGTCGGGCTCCCGGTCCAACCCGGCGACGTGATTAGCGCGGGGATATGTCTTAGCACGTCCCCTCCCGGTAGGGCCACTTACGTCCTGGCGAACGAGACCAGGTCGCAGACGGTGAACTTCAGTTTCAATTCCGGGTTCCCGCCCGCCGTAACCGTCAACGCCGGGATCAGCCGGAGCACCGTCGACCACCCGTCGTCAAACCCCCTGGCACACTTTGGCGTCGTCTACTTCGACGAGATATCCGCCTATACGACAGCGGGGAGCCGCTCACTCACCGGCGGCGAAGCCGTTACGATGGTGGACCTTGACGGCTCCACCCTGGCCAAGCCGGTCCGCCTCAATGACTACGCGTTCAAGATCGTGCGTGTTGCCTGACCTGCCAAGTGGGAGTCGTCACCTACTCCATTGGCGAGAACGCGAAAACCGACGCCGCCAAGGATTCCGCCCCCCTCGACAACGTCGCCACGGAACAGACGGCAGTCGCAAAGTGCGAGCGGTGGTTGCGGGATCTCTACGACGACGGCGCGGGATTTAAGGTTCTGTCCCTCAGGACGGTGGGCAGCAGCCGGACGTATCAGACGTTCACCGTCGACGCCGTGGTCCAGCGCCAGGCCCCCGTGGATAAGAAGAAGTACCAGACCACTGAGCGGTGCAATGTGTACTGGTCCAGCCTTGATGACGCCTGGGACCGCTACATCGGCGCATCCGCGATGTGGGCCTGGCAGTTCGCCAAGATGCAGCACGCCGCGGATCTGCACGGGTGGACGCGCTTCGTGTCGATGCAGGACCAGTACAGCCTGATGCACCGTGAAGAGGAGCGCGAAATGTTCGGCCTCCTCTCTGACCAAGGCGTGGGAGGCATCCCCTACAGCCCGCTCGCGAAGGGACGGCTCGCCCGCCCGTGGGGCGGTGCCACCGCACGGGCGGCCAATGACCCCGTCGCCGAGCGGAGCTTCAGCGAAGCGGACAAGCCCATTGCCGACGCCGTTCAAAAGAATGCAGAAGCGCGGGGAATTCCCATGGCGCACGTGGCCTTGCGTGGGTGCTGAAAAACCCTGTCGTGTCCGCGCCGATTGTCGGGGCCACCAAGGAGCACCACCTCCCCGACGCGGTCGCCGCCCTCGCCGTGAAGCTGACAGACGACGAGATCAAAGCCATGGAAGAGCCCTATACGCTCAGGATGCCCGTCGGCTACTGAGCAAGGCTATTGCTCACTCATCCGTAGACAGGTGTGGCGGTTCCCTCCCAACAGGGAACCGCCACACCTTTCGACTTCGTTGCAGGCTTCAGCCCAGCCGGTACTCGGCTGCAATTTTTGCAAGGTGCCCGGGCCCGTTTTGCCGAATCCCAATGACCCGATGTGGAGTTCGTAAATCACCAGGTCTGTGAGCCGTACTGGCACCGGCAACCCCGCGGTGAACTCCTAGGACCAGAACTCGTCGTCGTTGATCTGCTTCGGCGGGTCGGTGGTCGGTTCGAACTCTTCGCGCACCACGTCCTGGTCGATGACGACGCTGCAGCTGACGCCGCCGTCCAGGGTATCCGGGCTCCCGTCCCACGGCTTGTCCTTCGGATTTATATCGCCGCGGCCGATCTGCCAGCGGGAGTGGATGTCCGTGCGAATCCGTGTGGCGCCTTGGGCGTTTTGGACGCGGTACATGTATGGCAAGCCGACATAGGACTGGAAGTCCAGCAGCGGATCGCTGGCCCAGATGCCGGCACCGATCTTCTTGAGCGGCACCACGGGACGGTTCGCGTCGATGCCGGTCCCGCCGTCGTCGATGTAGCCGTTGTCCTTCGCTCCGAAGACAACTTCAACGTTCTGCGCGTTGGGCGCCCAGACCGCGAACCTGAGTTGTTCCGCGCCGCCCTGGTAGAACTTCTGGGCGCCCAGGAACCGACTGAGCGTCAGAAAGTAGCGGGCCGTCGCCTGTCCTTCGGCCGCCGGCAGGATGGTGTGGCATTCCGGTCTGATCACCGCCAGGTCCGGGTCCTCGGTGACGATCCCCCATTGGTTCGCGCCCGCTGGCCCGTCCAGCCGGACGCCCCACCGGATCTCCTGGCCGGCCAGAGTGTCGTCGAAATTCACGGTCGCTTCGAAAGCCGGGCAGCCGTCATCCGCGACGATCTCCTGCATCGGTATATCGCCCCAGCTGTTCCACGTGCCCGACAGTTTGGCACTACGGAAAAGGCCCCGCTTGATGCCTGTGATGTAAGTGAACCGGACAGTGATCATGGGGTCCCCCATCGTCGTTGATTCTCCGGCGCCCCAGCCCAACAGGCACTAGGGTGCTCCGTCACCGTCCGGACTGTCAACGCATACTTGTTACCCCAGTGAGGGCCTTGCCGTTACCGGTGAGGCCGCGTTCCGCACACATGACGGGCATGACCCGTGAACCTGATCCCCGCGCCGACGACATCTCCACGAACGACTACTGCGCGCTGCTGCCCCGCCGCCGCCACTCGCACGAGGGCCGAGGCCGGGCGCTGCTGATGCCGCGCACCGCCCTGGTCGTCGTCCCCTTTCCGCGCCGAGAAGATGCGCCCGCCCGCCGAGTACACCCTGCCGGAGATGCACAGCAGGCTCAACGGCCCCGATCACCACTAGCCCGAAGGACGAGACCTAGACCCGGTTGAACACCATGCACCGGGTGACGAAACGTCCGTGTAGACGAGGCTTTTTACTCACGGGCTCTACGCACAACAGCAGCATCCACCATACGTGGGACCTTCGTACTCGATGCCACCGAGTTCAATCGTCATTCTGTTGACACTTGGCTGTTCGTCACTTGGCCGTTCGTTGATTGGCCGGTTGTCAATGGGGGCAAACTGCTTTAAATGTGGGGTTCACCTGCAACAGGGTGGCGTACTTCAAAGTGAACACAGACCGTACGGTTTCCAGGCCGTGCTGCTTGATGCCCTGTTGCAGGAAATCGAAAGCACCATACAGATGCCCGCATTCGCACTTTTTCGGTGTGAATCGAAAGTTGGGGAGGTCCAGGCCCAGTTCCAATTTGATGCGCTCACTTTCCTCTTCGGATACTTCCCTAAGTCCCCTGCTTCGGATTCTTTCTGGAGTCCAGTACCAATCCTTGACCGCCCGTGACTGCTCTTGCGTAAGGTAGAACGCGGCGGAAACATCGGCTAGGATAGCCGCCTTCACGACTTCAACCACGCCATCGTCCCCACCAGCCAACACTGCGTTGCCCGTGGCAGCGATAGCGTCGATCTCCGTAAGCATTGACTCATTCATAGCTTCTCACCCATCAAATAAGCGTGGCCTGGCTTGATTTAGCGTCGCGTAGGGGATCTAGACTCCACCCCGACTACAGGTTGTTCTATATCCGCCCTACTGAGACTCCTGACTCCGATGAAGCAGTTGTGCGGCACCCGCGAAAGTCCTTCACCGGGCTATTCCCTGGCCCCCATTTGCCCGTTTACGACATGATAATTTCGATCTGCTCGGCGACTAAGTTCCAGAGGAACAGGCAACGGGTGCCCCGAATTCTGGGGTTACGCTCATCTGCGGATTGTGATCGGAATACCCGCAATTGACTCCGTCCTACCCGCCCGGCCGGCATTCGTCAAGGGAATGTGGCCCCGCGGGCGATGCAGTGAGGACGCGACTCGGGTGTCATCTATAAATACCGCAGGCCGCTCTTCGAGGTTGACGGCCCACTCGCGCGCGCCGAGCAGGAAGGGGCTGCTGCGTGAGCACCGAGGTCCGGTCAATAGTAGAGGTTCCATTCGGCGTAACCCGGTGGGGTCGTGGTAATCACCACATCCTGTCCAAAGAAAAAGGGCTCGTAGTCCTCGACCCACTTAACGCTGTCTATCGTCCCGGGTACCGAGCGGAGATTGCCAGTGTAAACGGTGCTGTCGATGGATACCTTTTCCCATGCGTCATCGCCCGTGGCAACTAGCTTCACGCGCAGATGCCCCGCAACCCCATCGCGGAACACCTCGTAGTACGGCACAGCAGTTCCTGAAACGGAGACGCCTAGGCCATCCGGATTCTGGAACACCCAGTAGTATGTCGCGACCGAGCCGCGATCGAGGCGAGGCGTGCGTCCCGGCTCGAGACTGCCGCGCTTCAGCAGCGTCTCATCACGGTAGATCTCAAGTATGACTGTGTCGTCCGTGCCACTCCAGAACTCTTGTCCGGTCTGGATCGTCCAGTCGATGCGCGTAACGTTTGCCATTTTGTGCCTGCCTCTCGGATCGAGCATGTCGCATGCCATCTTGATAGGACCATCGCGTTGCACCAGCATGGGCCACCGGGACGTGCCCCAAGCATGGCGCGCCAACGTCGGCCACGGATGAGTCCAATGGCCCCTGTCCGCATGCAGCTGCCACTGCGGGCGGCCAGCCGCACACAGGAGGGCATGAGCAACCAGAACCGTGTCCAGCCCGGCGTCCCGTCCAGCGGAGAATTCGAAGCCCACTCCTTTCCCGAAGCCACCGGCGTCACCCTGGTCGAACCGGCCGCCCGGCCGTGACCGCCGGCAAGACCCTGAACATCCGGGACATGATGTGCGCGAGCGACCTCTCCGCTCCGACGGCAGCCGCGATATCCACCTGGAACGCCACGGCGCCCAGATCGAAGACTTCATCCGGGATCGCGCATCAAGACCATCAGAACCGTCCCGGAGCGCATCCAGAAAGTCGGCCGCGAGTTGGCGGGGAGTGGTCGAGGTGGTCAAGTTCCACGCGTAAGCAGAAAGGATCTCACCGGCGAGGCCCTGCGGACGCCGTCCTGCCGGGCCGGATTGGCTACGACACCTCCGCAGACCAGCTCCTTCTCCACACCATCCAGAGCGACGAAGCTTTCGATGCCCTCCGTTCAACCGGTGTGCTTGTGCCCGAACCTTCCCTGGTCGAGCCATTGCATGCCGGCGCCTATGACTGGATGCTCCGGCAGATGGCAGCACGACTTAGCACCGGGAGTGACGGTGCCGTCTGGTTCTAGGCACGGATCACGCGCCAGGATCTAGCGGACATCTGCAAGCAATCCATCGGGCAAGTTCTGCTGACCTGCAAGGTGCCACGGGAACGGGTGCTGCCCTCGCACCATGGCGATTGGCATGCGGTCCTGAACAAGTTCCCCCATATCCCCGCACTCCCGGACGAAAGCGATGAAGGCTACATCGCCCGCATGAATCGCGTGTTCGACGATTTCTGGGCCAGGCTCAGGGGGCGGGAGCCTGGGGTGCAGGAATCGCGCAACGGCCAGCGGATTTGAGGGCCGCAGTCGAGCAGGGATGGGAGAACATCCTTGACCCGAGGAACTATGGTCGTTTCGAGTCCTGGCAGGCCAACACACTGCACGCGGAAGACGTCGTGGAAGCTGTCAGAATCGAACGCTGAACTGCCGTCCTGCGAGTCAGACCAGGGCTGACTTGGCCTGATCTGGGCCGACGCCCCGCCGTCACAAGATGCACATGAACGCACTCTTGCTGTCGCCCGTTCTTCGACCGGTGGAGTATTCAGTCTCGTCCGATTAGGTCCGGATGGACTTTGGTACGAGCATCCTTGGAGGAATCTTTTGGGGGCTTCTTCCACTGCCTCTTCCGTACGGCGCCAGTATTCCTCCCAAGCTCCGTCCGAAGCGCCCACAGAGGGCTGCCCAATGCCGTTGAGGTACCGGCCCGGTCTCGCTCTGGCGCATCCGCAGCAGGCTTTGGGTATTACTCTTCAACAAATGTGCACAGACTCATCAGCCCAGGAGAAGGTGTTAGTGCCCGTCCCAGGCGTGCAGGTGATACTTCACCTCTTTGGGTATGGCCCTGATACTTGGCGGGCACTTGGTGCATCCACCTGCCCGGCGCCGGCCACGTCGGTGACGGCCGGGACGATCTTCGCCCGCACCCGCACTCCGCTGCGCACGTGGTTCGCGGCGGTGTGGTTCGTGACGTCTCAGAAGAACGGCGTGTCCGCTCTCGGCCTCCAGCGGGTCCTGGGGATGAGATCGTATGAGACGGCGTGGGCGTGGATGCACAAGCTGCGCCGGGCCATGGTCCGGCCCGACCGCGAGATGCTCTCCGGGCTTGTCGAGGTCGACGAGAGCTTCATCGGTGGGGTCCACCGCGGCATGCCCGGCGTCGGCCCCGACAAGATCTCGGTCCTGGTCGCCGCGGAGCACCTGGACCACAACCGGATCGGACGGATCCGCCTCGAGCCCGGACCGGCCGACCGCAGRCTCGCCCTGGTGAAGTTCGGCCAGCGCGTCGTCGCCCCCGGTTCCACCATCCCACCGACGGGGCAAGACAGCTGAGGCGCTTCGCCGACCTCGGCTACAAGCACGAGTACTTCACCCAGCTCGGATCGGTCATCCCCGCGCACGTCAACATGCCCGCCGTCCACATGGCCGCCTCCCAGCTCAAACGCTGGATCGACGGCACCCTGCACCAGGGCATCTCGAGGGAGCAGCTGGCCTACTACCTGGACGAGTTCACCTTCCGCTTCAACCGCCGCACCGCCAAGAACCGCGGGCTGCTGTTCTATCGGCTCCTCCAGCAGGCAACGAACACAGACCCGGCGCCGTTGAAGGACCTAGTCATTCCCCACGAGGCGGACCCTCACCGAGCCCCCGAGTGAATCGATCGCCATCGGGACCTGGTGACCAAGGCGGTCGGGGCAACTAACTGCCCGCCCGGCGAGGGATCCTTCACCGGGACAGGGGGGCATCAGGTCGGTTTCCGAGTCGTGCAGCGCTACTTCCACTCGAACAGGCGGCCTTCGGACTTGCCGTCGGCCACCTGGTACTCGAACAAGACCGCGATCCCGTTGAGGCTGCTCAACTCGTCTGACGTGGTTTCGTAGAACAGTGCACCCCGCCAGGTGAGTTGGCCCGGACCGGTGAATCTACCGACGCCGTGGCCGGTGAAGGTCGCAGTCTGCCCGCTTGCGGTGACGACGAAACCGTTTCCGGCGCCGGCGACCGTGCCACCGGGACGAATCGTGCCGAGGTAGGTGACCGTGGCGTCAACTTGGACACCGCAGAGCGTGCCGACCTGATGGTCGGTCAGTTCGGTGCGCGGACCGAGACCAATGTCTTCCAGAACCCGCGTGCTGATGGTTTGTCCGTTGAGTTCCCCGATTTGTTCTCCGAGCATCATGATCTCCTTGCCAATTGGATCGGTGCATGGACCGGAACTAATGCCACGTCGACTGGGGCGTGACGCTCCAATCGTAGGCAGGAGACCGCTCGAGGTCGACGTCTGTCCGGTGCCCGTTTCCGACAGTTCGGATGATGGACCCGGTGCCCCATCGGCGACCGACTCGCTCCCCTAATCCGCGGCAGCCCGGCATCACACCGCGYCTTCCACCCAGAGGACCTCTCCTCGATGGCCGCGGCGCTCCCGCGGGGAGCCGGACCGACGCGAATGACGGCGGCAACGGCGCGGGTGCGGCCCAACGCAGCCTCACATCCTCGCAGAAACTACTTCAGCTAAGCAGATACCCAATACGTGAGTTCGAATATGGCTTTCGGGATAGACGCCGTCGTTGCTCAGGACTGCATGCTCAGGTACCGGTAGACGGTAGCGCGGCTGGCTCCGATGATCTTGCCGATGTCCGATGGTTTGAGACCCCGCGCCTTCAGTTCATGCGCCCGCTTGACCTTCTCGTGATCCGCGGTCACTTATGTACGCCCTCTAGTATCGGATCATCAATCGTCGGTATGCCCCAAGGCTTGTATAGAGGCTGGCTGCCCTCTTCTGATCCGGTGACAGTCTGGAGCCAAACCCGGAAAGGCGTGCCATCGGCAGCTTTCAGCCTGACCTTCTCGCCGGCCCCTTCCCCGGCTTTGAGGTCTTGCCAAATACGCTCACCATCCACGGCCTTCACGTTGGGGTGATAGGTATATCCCGCTCCCAGATTGTATTTACCTCCCAGGATTTCAACAGCGGTCGTGGGCTGTTGAGCCCAGAWTGCGCCACCCTCCAGCAGGAGCCTCTCTAGTCCATCATCGGTTCCGCCAGACAGAGTCATCGTCAAGCTCCGCCCAGGAGGCATAACCGTCTGGTAGCCCTCAAGAAGAAGCCGGGCAATGCGAATTTCAACGCGCTCGGTGCGCGTTGTTTGATCCGGAACGGCGAAGCAGACGTCTCCGAGGGCTTGCTCAATGACATACAGGTCATCCACCAACGATTCGGTCCACTCATCGCTGCTGCCTCCGGAATCCTGAAGGGCGTGCAACACCAGAGATGCAAGACGCCCCCCGCCGGCATACATCTCGATCTTGTTCCCTGATCGAAGGATACGAAGCATTCTGATGGCCGCGTGCACATCTCGTACAGAACCACCGGGCGCGTTGAATGTGAGATTGCAGCTGCCTTCACCCGCATTCTCGGACCACGGCAGCTTGAAGATGAGCGTTACTACATTCATGAACTGACATTTGAAGGTCGCTCCGACGCCACCTTTGGCTCGTTGCGCTATACGGCCTTCATATCGTCCTCTGATGAAACCATGCTGATCTAGGACGTTAAGTGTTATGGGTGGCGCATGCGAACCCTCAGACTTTTCAAATGCAGCTGGAGATAGTCGCACTTTCTCGATGTTCATCTGAGGTAGAGGTGCAACCCACGCTGGTCCGATACGAGTAAAAGAGGCCGCACTGCCAGGCAGATCAAAATCATTCAGCAGCCCGTAAGCCAAGTTCTCTTGGAGCTGTTCTGCCACATCCTTGTGCTCTGGTCCGAAGCTAAGCGTAAGTTGGGTGTGGATCGGCTCCTTCTCCATGGCCTCTGGGTGCTTGGCGACGTAGTCCTCAAAGACAACGTTGCCACTGGTGATCAAAGTTGTGTCCCAGTACCTACTTCGCGTATTGGCGAGCGATAGAAGAGCGCCAATTCGTTCAGAGAGATCCGCGTTGCCTACCAGGCCGGCTTTCTCCTGGTTGATCATCCGCAGCACATCTACTAGCTCGTCCCTAAGGAAGGCACGTTCAACCTCCGGATGATCGGTCAATGCCGCTGCCAGCTTTTCCTGTCCCCAGATATCAACATCCACGTCCTTGCTCGCTGCAAACCCGTCAACGAAGTCGCGTTCATTCTTATGTGGATCTGGCGGCATCACTAGAATCCACTCATCCGGGGCATGGTTTTTCCAGGCGGTCTCGAATGACTTCCGCACCTGGGGGCGGCGTGAATCCCGGAACCCACCAGTGAAACCTTCAGGAAAGTATTTAAGCTGGAAGATCTTGACCACCCGGTCTTCCAGCCGCACCGCAACATCGATGCCGCCATCACCACCGGCGCCTCTGAGGACCTCCGCCTTGTACGGCTTCTTGTCATACATTTTGAGAAGCAGGACTTCTACGACTTGGTTGAAGTCAACTTCACTGATTTGGGACCAGTTGATCCTGCTCTGGCTCAGCCCTTTAGGCGCCATGCTGCCCTCCATTCACCGGCCCGTGCTGTTCAGCTGTCTTTGAGGCGTCGACCGCCGGGGAGCTTTTCCGCACGATGGATATATCTCGCCCTCGTTGTGTTCGCTCCATCTAAAGGACGTTCCACGTCCTTGGAAATCGGGGTCTCGGCTCGCCGGCACACGTTCAAGCAATCGTTGGCTGGGGTCTACCTGTGGGCGATATGAAGCCCGGCGCAGCGGTCATTGAGTGAAGAAGCCCGGCTCATGCTGTGGGCATCAGCCCGAACTCGTCAGGGAACGCTTGAAAGGGGCCCGGTAGTTGGCCAGCTGAGGGAATCAGTTGGCCAACTACCGTGAAACGTGGCCATCTAAGTTGGGAAATGGCCACGTAGCGTGGAACCTCACAACTTCCAACTAGACGATGCGTTTCTTCCAAATAGGGTGCCGTACTTCCAATTAGGGTGACATCTCTCAGAGGACTAGAAGTCCCAGTCGTCGTCCTCAGTATTGACAGCCTTGCCAATCACATAGGACGAACCCGAACCCGAGAAGAAGTCGTGGTTCTCGTCCGCGTTCGGCGACAGGGCCGACAGGATCGCCGGGTTCACGTCGGTGACGGAGGCCGGGAACATGGCCTCGTAGCCCAGGTTCATCAGGGCCTTGTTGGCGTTGTAGTGCAGGAACTTCTTGACGTCCTCGGCCAGGCCGACGGAGTCGTAGAGGTCGTGCGTGTACTGGACCTCGTTCTCGTACAGCTCGAAGAGCAGCTCGAACGTGTAGTCCTTGATCTCCTGCCGGCGCTCCTCGGAGACCTTCTCCAGGCCCTTCTGGAACTTGTAGCCGATGTAGTAGCCATGCACAGCCTCGTCGCGGATGATCAGGCGGATGAGGTCGGCCGTGTTCGTCAGCTTGGCCCGCGAGGACCAGTACATCGGCAGGTAGAAGCCGGAGTAG
The DNA here is from genome assembly GCF_056401435.1 of Arthrobacter sp. P4_F10. Taxonomy (NCBI): domain Bacteria; kingdom Bacillati; phylum Actinomycetota; class Actinomycetes; order Micrococcales; family Micrococcaceae; genus Arthrobacter; species Arthrobacter sp. P4_F10. The sequence continues at coordinate 81,275 of NZ_JBFUJJ010000015.1, read as the reverse complement.
AACAGGAAGCTCTCCAGCAGCGTGGAGGCCACCTTGCGCTTGAGGGGGTCGTCGCCCTGGTAGTAGTCCATGACGATCTGGGCCTTCTTCTGAAGGTTCTCGTTCTCGGTGGACCAGCGGAACGCCTCGTCGATCTCCTTGGTGGAGGCCAGCGTGGAGAAGATCGAGGAGTAGCTCTTGGCGTGCACGGACTCCATGAACGCGATGTTCGTGTAGACAGCCTCTTCATGCGGGGTGAGGGCGTCCGGAATCAGCGACACGGCGCCGACGGTGCCCTGGATGGTGTCCAGCAGGGTCAGGCCCGTGAACACGCGCATGGTGAGCTGCTGCTCGTCCGGGGTCAGCGTGGCCCACGACTGCACGTCGTTGGACAGCGGCACCTTCTCCGGCAGCCAGAAGTTGTTGACCAGGCGGTTCCAGACATCCACGTCCTTGTCGTCCTGGATGCGGTTCCAGTTGATCGCCTCAACATGGCTGAGAAGCTTTACTTTTTCTGTCATGACTCCGACTCGCTTTCTGAAGAGAGACTGGGTTTGGCTGAGTCCTCGACGCAATACTTGCAGTCGGCTTTCTCTATGCCTTTGTTGGTGTGATGTCTGGTATGGGCGTTTCGCTGACTGGAAGGCATGGGACGGCCCTTCCTTACTGCTGACATTTTCGCACGGGTTTCGGCACTGGCCTGCTTCCCAAAGTTCGGGTTGCCGGCACCTTTCTTGGCTTCTGAAAGTGCTTTGCGGGTTTCTTCACTGACCGAATGCCCAAAACTTGGATGCTCCGCGCCGAACTTCCCAAAGTTCGGGTTCTCCGGTCCGGAGTTAGTTCCCTTGCGGTCCTCCGCCCACTTCGTCCGCTGTTCCAGGCTGTGCTTGCCGCCATAAAACGGGTTCTCGGCTCCTGGCCGGCTAAGTCCCTTACGGCCCGTGCTCCTGATGCGGGCGGTTTCGCGCTGTTCTTCAGTCCAGACGACGCCGGTCGGGCCTAGGCCGCCATCCGCAATGTTCAGAAGACGATCCCCTTCGCGTCGCAGATAGCTGATCCACTCGATCTCCGCCTGCCCCAACTCGGGCAGACCTTCAATCCAATCCAGCTCGCCCGCGATGAGATCAGCCGGATCGTGTTTTCGGAGCCAATCGTAGAACGGCGTCTTACGACCCTCAGCAGCCACTCGCAGGTGCTGATGGAAACGACGACTGGCCGTCTTGGTCGTGATACCGACGTAGCGGTACTCGACCTCCCGCCGAAGCCGGATGCCGTAGACCAAGCCGCCCATCGCCGTCGTCGTTTCCATCATTTCAACCGATCACTCAAAATCTACCGATTTCAGTTGATCAAAGCATGCACGAGACACAATTTTCCACCTCGGTCCCTTCCAGCGCGAGCTGGCGGAGACGGATGTAGTAGATGGTCTTGATGCCCTTCTTCCAGGCATAGATCTGGGCCTTGTTGATGTCGCGCGTGGTGGCGGTGTCCTTGAAGAACAGTGTCAGGGACAGGCCCTGGTCCACGTGCTGCGTGGCTGCGGCGTAAGTGTCGATGACCTTCTCGTAGCCGATCTCGTACGCGTCCTGGTAGTACTCCAGGTTGTCGTTCGTCAGGTACGGCGCCGGGTAGTACACGCGGCCCAGCTTGCCTTCCTTGCGGATCTCGATCTTGGATGCCACCGGGTGGATCGAGGAGGTGGAGTTGTTGATGTAGGAGATCGAGCCGGTGGGCGGCACAGCCTGCAGGTTCTGGTTGTAGATGCCGTGCTCCATGACAGAGGCCTTCAGCTCGCGCCAGTCATCCTGCGTGGGGATGTGGATGTTCTTGAACAGCTCGGCGACCTTCTCGGTCTGCGGGACCCATTCCTGCTCGGTGTACTTGTCGAAGAACTCGCCGGAGGCGTACTTGGACTTCTCGAAGCCGCCGAACGTCTGGCCGGTCTGGATGGACAGCAGGTTGGAGGCGCGGACTGCGTGGTACACCACCGAGTAGAAATAGATGTTGGTGAAGTCCAGGCCCTCTTCGGAGCCGTAGTGGACCCGCTCGCGGGCCAGGTAGCCGTGCAGGTTCATCTGGCCGAGGCCGATCGCGTGGCTCTGGTCGTTACCGCGGGCAATCGAGGGCACCGAGGTGATGTTGGACATGTCAGACACTGCCGAGAGGGACCGGATGGCCGTCTCGATGGTCAGGCCGAAGTCCGGCGAGTCCATCGTCTTGGCGATGTTCAGCGAACCCAGGTTACAGGAGATGTCCTTGCCGGTCTGGTCGTAGGACAGGTCATCGTGGTACGTCGTGGGCTGGGAGACCTGGAGGATCTCGGAGCACAGGTTGGACATGATGATCTTGCCGTCGATCGGGTTTTCCCGGTTCACGGTGTCCTCGAACATGATGTACGGGTAGCCGGATTCGAACTGGATCTCGGCGAGCGTCTGGAAGAACTCGCGCGCCTTGATCTTGGTCTTCTTGATCCGGGAATCGTCCACCATCTCGTAGTACTTCTCGGTGACCGAGACGTCGGAGAACGGCATGCCGTAGACCTTTTCGACGTCGTACGGGGAGAACAGGTACATGTCCTCGTCCCGCTTGGCCAGCTCAAAGGTGATGTCCGGGATGACAACGCCGAGCGAGAGGGTCTTGATGCGGATCTTCTCGTCCGCGTTCTCGCGCTTGGTGTCCAGGAAGCGGTAGATGTCCGGGTGGTGCGCGTGCAGGTACACCGCGCCGGCACCCTGGCGGGCCCCGAGCTGGTTGGCGTAGGAGAAGCTGTCCTCGAGGAGCTTCATCACCGGGATGACGCCGGAGGACTGGTTCTCGATCTGCTTGATCGGCGCGCCGACTTCGCGGATGTTGGTCAGCGCGAAGGCCACGCCGCCGCCTCGCTTGGAGAGCTGCAGCGCGGAGTTGATGGACCGGCCGATCGACTCCATGTTGTCTTCGATGCGCAGCAGGAAGCAGGAGACCAGCTCGCCGCGCTGCTTCTTGCCGGCGTTCAGGAACGTCGGGGTGGCCGGCTGGAAGCGGCCCTCGATGATCTCGTCCACCATCTGGGTGGCGAGCTTCTCGTCGCCGCGGGCCAGGTGCAGGGCAACCATGCAGACGCGGTCCTCGTAGCGCTCCAGGAAGCGCTTTCCGTCGAACGTCTTCAGCGTGTAGGAGGTGTAGAACTTGAACGCGCCGAGGAAGGTCTCGAAGCGGAACTTCTTCTTGTACGCGCGGTTGTAGAGCTCGCGGATGAAGTTCATCGTGTACTGGTCGAGGGTTTCGCGCTCGTAGTACTCGTTCTTGACGAGGTAGTCGAGCTTTTCCTCGAGGTCGTGGAAGAACACGGTGTTGTTGTTCACGTGCTGCAGGAAGTACTGGTGCGCGGCCTCGCGGTCGGCCTCGAACTGGATCTCTCCGTTGGGGCCGTAGAGGTTCAGCATGGCGTTGAGTTCGTGGTAGCCCAGGCCCTTGTAGGCGGCCGGCATCTCGTGCTTTTCCTGCTTCTCAGCTGCGGTGGCGGTGGCCGCGTGGGTGCCTGCGCCCTCAGTTACTGCTGTGTCTGCGACAGTCGTGTCCAAAACTCTTCCAATCCTTGTTGTACGCGGTTGACGTCTTCCGGCGTCCCCATGAGTTCGAAGCGATATAGGTGCGGGACCTTGCACTTGGCGGCGATGATGTCGCCGGCCATGCAGTAGTTGTCCCCGAAATTCGTGTTTCCTGCGCCGATCACTCCGCGGATCAGCTTCCGGTTGCCCGGGTCGTTCAAAAACCTGATGACCTGCTTTGGAACAGATCCCTCTCCCCCGGTGCCGCCGTAGGTCGGCACCACCAGCACGTAGGGCTCCCGGGCCACCAGCGGAGCGTCCCTCGGGTAGAGGGGGATCCTGGCGGCGTCGAGGCCGAGCTTCGCAACGAAGCGTGCCGTGTTTTCGGAGGTGGAGGAAAAGTAGATGAGGCGGCAGTGTGTTAGTTCGGGAGCTGCTGTGCTGACCGCTTCCCCGCTGTCAGCCGTGGCAGCTACCAGATCTTCAGTTGTTACAACCACGGTGGTCACCTCATCTACCGTGAATTCGTGCCTGGTAGCGGCGTCCCTGAGTGTTTCAGGCGATTGGGCGCTTCCGGCTACGGAGCGATTCAGGCTACAGCGACGGCTGCGGCCTGCGCCAGTTCTTCGATCTTGTCCGGGCGGAAACCGGACCAGTGATCCTGGTCGGTGACGACGACGGGGGCCTGCATGTAGCCCAGGGACTTCAGGCGCTCAAGGGCCTCCGCATCCTGGGAGATGTCGACGCTCTGGTAGGCGATGCCCTTCTTGTCCAGCGCGCGGTAGGTCGCGTTGCACTGAACGCAGGCCGGCTTCGTGTAAACCGTAAYGGTCATGGTCCTAGTCCCCTTTGTTGAAGTCTTCTTCGGAGCGCTTCCCCGGCTCCGACTGTCCCGCGCTGATGCTCTGCTGGAACTGTAGTTCGATACTACATGTAGTGCAAGAGCCTCATGTGGACCCCAAGATGATGTATTACAAGTATGTCATTTAACCCACCGTTAATCCACAGGAGGGGGCCTTCCAAATGTCCGGATTTCCGCCATTTTGGCGGACGAAATCCACACCCTGTGCAGTAGTTACCCACATTAATCACCCCCGCGTGTCGCACCGCAGACGGCGTGTCGCGCCCCTCCGGACGGGCGCGGCATGGTGGCGCCGGCCACTACATCTGGTGTCCGGGCACACGAAAGAGGCGGGCACCGTGGTGCCCGCCTCATTGGATCGTGATTGTTCTAACACCCGAGTCGTCATACCCTGCGCCGTCATGCCGTGACCGGCGCCACGGGGACCTATTCAGGACCTATTCAGGACCTCGGCTGGTGCTCGGTCTAGGCCGCGCCCTTGGTGGCGGCACCGTTCGTAAGGGCACTGTCGAGCACGATCTGCTGCACGTCGAGATAGCCCGTTTCAAACCCGGCCCGGGAGTAGCACAGGTAGAACAGCCACATCCGCTGGAAGACCGCGTCGAAGCCCATGGCCCCCACCTCGTCTTCGCGGGCCATGAACCGCTCCTCCCAGAGCCTCAGGGTCTGGGCATAGTGGTCGCCCATGGCGAGGCGTTCGCGCACCCGCAGTCCGGTCTGCTTCGCGGTGATGTCTTCGATGGCGCGGACGGACGGAATGACCCCGCCAGGGAAGATGTACTTGTGCACCCAGGTGTAGCTGGTGCGGGTGGCCATGAGGCGGTCGTGGGCGATCGTGATGGCCTGGACGGCCACCTTGCCGCCCGGGGCCAGGACCCGCTCGATTGTCTGGAAGTACGTGGCCCAGTATTCGAAGCCGACGGCCTCGATCATTTCGACCGAGACGACGGCGTCGTACTCGCCCTCCACAGCGCGGTAGTCCTTCAGCTCGATCGTGACGGCGTCGGCGTAGCCGGCCTCGGCCACGCGCCGGCGGGCGAGTTCCTGCTGTTCGCTGGAGAGCGTGACGGAGTAGACGGTGGCGCCGCGGGAGGCGGCGCGCAGGGCGAGCTCGCCCCAGCCGGTGCCGATTTCCAGGACGCGGGTGCCTTCCTTCACGCCGGCCTTGTCCAGGAGGCGGTCAATCTTGGCCTGCTGCGCGGCGGCCAGCCCGTCCCAGGCCACGCTCCGCAGGGCGTCGCCGTTTTCCGGGAAGAGGGCGCTGGAGTACGTCATGGTGCTGTCCAGGAACGAGGCGAAGAGCTCGTTGGAGAGGTCGTAGTGCCGCGAGATGTTGGAGCGGGTGTTTTTCTCGGTGTTCCGTTCCCTGCGCGGCTGGCGCGGGAGGTACAGGCCGCGCAGCTTCTGCAGCGGCTCGGGCACGAGCGTGCCGACGCGGGAGGCAAACACCTCCATGACGGCGGTGAGGTCATCGGCGTCCCAGTCGCCGGCCATGAAGGACTCGCCCAGGCCGATCAGGCCGCCGTCGCCGAGCCGGGCGGCGAAGTCGTCGGGCCGGTTGATGGTCATGACGGGGTAGGCGGTGCCGGCGGGCGTCTGCTCGGCGGGTGCCTGGTCCGAGGCAGCCCGCTCCAGAACGGCATTGCCCGGCGCCTTTCCCAGTGCCGTCTTGCCCAATATCGTGCCGTCCGCGTACCGGACTTCCAGCGGCAGCCTGCGCACGGCCGCCTTGAAGATGGCGTCCGCAGCGCGTCCGGCCACACGGGCCTTCAGGCTCGAGGGCACCGTCGCGATGCTGGGCCAGATGGCGGCGTCGATGGCGACGGGCGGCTGGGGAACGGTGTAAGGCACCCTGCTGCTGACGGCTCCGCTGCGCGTGGCGCCCTGGGCCCGTCCCGCGCCGGATCCGGTCGCTTCGGTCATAGTCACTGAACTGCCTCCTGTGAAGGGTGGTGTGGTTTCTTGATGATGGGCAGGCGGCGTGCCCACAGCCTGATGCCCTGCCAGCGGATCTGCGCCGCAACACGCAGCGGGGCCAGAGGTACCGCGAGCGCCGCGGACACGATGTTCCGCAGCGTCGCTTCGTGGCGGACGCCGTCCATGGTGGCGATGAAGGGCTGCTGGCCCTCCCGCTCCAGGACGATCGATACGGCAAGCCGTTCACCGGGTTCGGGGAGCTTCATGCGGTACTCGCCGTCGACGTCGTTGAACGGGGAGACGTAAAACGCCTTCGGGACGCTCGCCCGGCCAGTGGCGTCGGTTTCGAGGAGGTAGCAGTGCCGCTCCCCGTACGTGTTGTGGACCTCGACGACGACGCAGCGCAACTCACCGGCGCTGTCATGGCACCAGAACACGCTTAGCGGGTTGAACACGTGCCCGAACACCCGGGCGCTGGCCAGCATGGTGATGCGACCGCCGTCGAGCCCGATCCCCTGGGTGGCGAGGTAGCGTTCCACATTGCCGCGCAGCGTGCCGTCCGGATCGCCGAGATGGTCCTCCACCCGGAAGCCGGCTAGCGGCCGGAGCAGCCGCGGCAACTGCGGAAGGTGGTCGACGTCCACATACCAGCTGTAGCTGCGGTACGTGAAGGCATTGCGCAGCGGGGTGCGCCGCACATGGGAGATGACTGTGCGATAGATGGCGGCGCGGTAGATGGCTGCAATTGCGCTCATGAGCCCTCCGCGGAGACGGCCTGCAGGTCAGGATCTACGGCCACGGAACGGTACTCCTCGTTCAGGGCGGCGGCATCGTCCCAGTCACGGCCCAGCCGGGCGGCGGCCTTGAGGCCGGACAAGGCGCCGTCCTCGTGGAATCCCCAGCCGTGGTAGGCGCCGGCGAAGGCCAGGCGCTCGTCGCCGAGTCCGAGGATCCGCTGCTGCGCCTTCAGCGACTCCGGGGTGTACTGCGGGTGCTCGTAGACCATCCGGTCCAGCACCGCAGCGCCGTCGATCAGTTCGGATTCGCCGAGGCTGACGATGTACCGGCCGCCGTCCGCGGGTTCCAGCCGCTGCAGCCGGGTCATGTCGTAGCTGACCAGGACCTTGTCCGGCCGGGCATCGCAGGACGGCAGCCGGTAGTTCCAGGATGCCTGGGCGTTGGGGCTGGCCGGCAGCACGGCTTCGTCGCGGTGAAAAATGGTCTGGTTCACCGAGTACGGCATGCCGCCAAGGGCATCCCTCTCGGCGGCCGAGGCCCCGGTGAGCATGCGCAGGGCCTGTGCCGGGTGGGTGGCGATCACGACGGCGTCAAAGGTCTCGCGCACAGTCCCGGCACCCAGCGCGGACGTGACGTCCACGCCGTCGGCGTGCCGGTGCACCGTGGTGACAGGGCTGGCGAGCCGGATGTCCGGCAGGGTCTTGGCCACCTTGTCAACGTAGCTGCGCGAGCCGCCGGTGACCGTCCGCCACTGCGGCGAGCCTTTGACGCCGAGCAGGCCATGGTGGCCCAGGAAGGTGAACAGGTAGCGGGCTGGGTAGGCCAGCGCGGTGGTGGGGTCGCAGGACCAGACGGCGCTGACCACAGGGGTCATGAAGTGCGAGATGAAGTAGCTGCTGAATTTTTCCCGGGCCAGGAACTCGCCCAGGGTGAGCTCGTGTCCTGTGCCGGTGCCTGTTCCCGTGAAGGGTTCCGCCAGCAGGGCGCGGGCCCGGCGGTGGAACCGGGTGACTTCCAAGAGCATCCGCAGGTAGCGGCCGCGCAGCAGGGTGGACGGCCGGGGAATGATGCCGCTCCCGTTGGGCCGTGCGCCGGCGTATTCCAGGCCGCAGCCGTCGCAGCGGACGGACATGCTCATCTCGGAGTCCTGGGTTTCGACGCCGAGCTCGGCGAACAGGCGCAGGAGTGTGGGGTAGGTCCGCTCGTTGTGCACGATGAAGCCGGTGTCCACGCCCAGGGTGGGCCCGTTCTGCTGCGGCACATCGTGGGTGTGGGCGTGGCCGCCGAGCCGGGCGTCCGCCTCGAAGAGGGTCACCCGGTCCCGCCCGTTCAGCACGTAGGCGGCGGTCAGCCCCGCCACTCCGCTGCCGATGACGGCGACCCGCCGTCCTCCCGGAATCCCTGCTGCTTGCGACACTGGTCTGCTCCTGTTGTTTAGCCCAAATACTTCTCTAGCCCGAAGTCTCTTGTGGGCTATTCGTTGCCGTCGGGCGGCCGGATGAGTATGGATTCCGCATTTTTCAGGTCGGCTTTCAGTTCACCGCCTGCGGCGCCGGCAACCGTCGCTCGGTTGGGGCCCCTCGAAGTCTCATGCATGGGCATGGCCGTGCCGTGCAGACATTCCGTGCAGCCAACCCTGGCCGCCCGGGGTAGGCCGGATATGCCACAATGAAGCGGGATTTCCGGTCCCGTCCCGTGGACCCGCCACATTGGACCCGCTACCAGGCGAAGGGCAGCCCTTGATCAACCCCGTCCATCTGCGGACCCTTGTCGAAGTGATCCGGCTTGGATCGTTTGCGGCCGCCGCGGCCCGGCTCGGCTACACGGCCTCGGCCGTCTCCCAGCAAATGTCGGCACTGGAGCGTGACACCGGCGTCACCCTGTTCCAGCGGGCGGCGCGCAGCATCCAGCCGACGGAAGCCGCCGTCGTCATGACACGGCACGCAGCCAAGGTGCTCACCGACATCGAGACGCTCATGGCCGCCGCCTCACGGGCGCAGGAGAGCCCCAGCCAGGAGCTGCGGCTGGGCATCTTCCCGAGCCTCGCCACCTATGTGCTGCCGCCGATCCTGCAGAACCCGGCCTGGAAGAAGCTTGGCATCGATCTGCGGGTCTCGGTCGCGGAACCGGCCCAGACCATCCAGGGGCTGCGGACCGGCGGCGAACTCGACGTTGCCCTGGTGTACCAGGTGGGACAGTCCGGCCTCGCCTGGCCGCACACCGTGGACCGGCAGTGGATCGGCGACGACGACTTCCGGGTGGTGCTGCCCGCGGCCTGGGGCATCGGCACGGATTCCAAGGTGGCCGCCCCGCATCTCTCGGACATGCCCTGGATCATGCATCACCCGGGCACATCCGATGCCACGGTGATCGAACGCCTCTTCGCGAGCTGCAACCTGCACCCCCGTGTGGTGGCCTACAGCGATGACTTCCATGCCAGCCTGGAAATGGCGGCCGCCGGGCTCGGCGCCGCCCTGGTCCCCGAGCTGGCCCTGCGGCACCGGCCTGCCGGCGTCGTGGTCCTCGATGTTCCGGAGATCAGGCTGGCCCGCAATGTTTTCGCCCTGCTGATCAACGAGAAGCGGACCGCCCAGGTCCAGCTGTTCGTGGAACTGCTGGCCGAGACGATGCACAGGCTCAGCACCGTGCGAAAGGATTGAGCCCGAAGGGCCGAGCTGAAAGACCACACCTCAAAGAACTGCGGAGGGGTTTCCCTCCGGCGCCCGATCAAGAAGGATGGGGCCATGAACAAAAGCTATTCAGCCTCCCGGCCCGTCTCCTCCGACAACCCCGAGGTAATCGCCGCGGCCATCCGGGCGGCCACTGAGGAACTCCGGGACACGCTGCAGCGCCATGGCATCGAGGCGAGCTTCGAGGACATAGCCCTGCTGGGGCACTCGGAGTCCTGGGACGACGAGGGGACGCGTTGGGTCGAGGTCGAATGGGACGGTGTGGAAGCCGGTTAGGGCCTGACCCGCTTTCCGACCGGCGCCACCAGCGCGTCGATGATCCGGTGCCTGGTCCGGGTGTACGGCGGGTAGATGAGTTCCAGCGTGTCCGGCCACAGCGGCTTGTCCAGGGTGGAGCGCTCATGCGAGAACGTCCGCACCGAATGTTCCCCGTGGTACGCGCCCATGCCGCTGCCGCCTACCCCGCCAAACGGAAGCCCGGGGACGGAGAGGTGGGCCGCCGGAACGTCGAAACACAACGCCCCGGACGAGGTCCGCTCGGCGAAGGCACGGCGCGTCGCGGGATCCTTGCTGAAGACGTAGAGGGCCAGCGGTTTGGCGCGCCCGTTGACTTCCCCGATGGCCGCGTCGAGCCCGCGCACGGGCACCAGCGGCAGCAGCGGGCCGAAGATTTCTTCGGCCATGACGGCGTCGCCGGGCGCCGGCCGCAGCAGGGTCGGCGCTAGGTAGCGGCTGGCGGCGTCGCGCTGTCCGCCGTGCACCACTGTGCTGGCGTCGGCCAGGGCGGCGAGCCGTGCGAAGTGGCGGTCATCGACAATCCGGCCGTAGGACGGGCTCGCCGCCGGGTCCGTTCCGAAGAGCGCCGTGATGGCCTTGATCAGCTCGGCCTGCAGCGGCTCCAGGACCTCCTCGCGGGCCAGGACGTAGTCCGGGGCGACGCACGTCTGCCCGGCGTTCATGAACCGGCCCCAGGCGATCCGTTTGGCCGCCGTGGCCAGGTCCGTGGACGCATCGACATAGGCCGGGCACTTGCCGCCGAGCTCCAGCGTCACGGGAGTCAGGTGTTCGGCGGCCGCGCGCATCACCACCTTGGCCGCGGCCTCTCCCCCGGTGAAGAAGATGTGGTCGAAGCGTTCGGCCAGCAGCGCTGTGGTCTCCGGGATGCCGCCCTCAACCACCTCGGCGGCGCCGGCCAGGTATTCGGGAATCCAGCGGGCCAGCGCGGCCGAGGTGGCCGGGGCGTGTTCGCTCGGCTTGAGCACTACTGTGTTTCCCGCGGCCAGGGCTCCGGCCAGCGGGGCGAGCAGCAGTTGCAGTGGGTAATTCCACGGCCCGATCACCAGCACCACGCCCAGCGGAGTGAGTTCGGTCCAGGCACGGGCCGGCTGCACTGCGGGAGGCACCTGCACGCGGCGGGGCCGCAGCCAGTTTTCCAGGTGCCGCTCCAGATGTGCCGCCTCTGCGTCAACGAATCCGATCTCCGCCAGCTGCGCCTCGGTGTGGTGCCTGCCCACATCGTGGGCGAGGGATTCGGCGAAGTCCGCCTGCCGTTCCGCCAGCATGCGCCGCAGCCCGCGCAGTTGATCCAGCCGCCAGGTGAGTGGACGCGTGGTCCCGGCGTCGAACACGGCACGGGCACGGACGACGGGCGAGATTACATGCTGCATCCGATCAATGTACAGTCACACGGCCATCCGCCGGTCCGGCACCCGATAAAACCCTGCCAACGCTGGAATGGTCCGGTTTTCAGGACTATGTTGAACATATGAACAAGGTAGCGAGCAAGCACTTCGGCGAGGTCGAGCTCAACCACGGAAGGGACCATAATCTCACCGCCACGCATGAGCTGGCTGGCCAGACCGTGGAGCTTGACCTGAATGTCAACGCGCATGACCATTTCGATGAAGCGGCCATGCACAAAGTTGACTACCGCTTGCGCTTCCTGCCCGAGCTCGTGGACCAGGTCCGCGAAATGATCGCCGAGGAACTGGACCAGGAAGGCACCAGCCCCCAGGAGTACCGCCACTTCCACTGCAACGCGATCAAGGACGAACACCTCAAGAAGGTTTTCGGCGTCGAGAACAAGAGCCAGCTGACCGACGAGGTCTTCCTCAAGGCGCTCAAGCTCGGCCACGTGGGCATCTACCCCGGCCAGCCGGAACGCTACTTCGTCCTCGACTTCACGCTGGGCCAGCATTTCACCGACGAGGTCCTCGTCGCCTCCGCGGATGAGGACGGCGTCGTCGACGACGAAATCCTCTGGGAATCCTGAATCGCCGGCGAACTTGGATCCACTGCTCCGCAGGTGCCCTTTTGAGCGCCCAAAAGGGCGACTGCTCAGCAATCGATGACCAAGAACGTACGACGCCGGCCGGCCACCTYGCRAGGTGRCCGGCCGGCGTCGTTTTGGCTGGAGCGGGTTACTTGGCGGCTTGGAGCAGTTCGGCGCGGACCGTCTTGGTGGCCGTGACCAGGTTGCGCAGGGACTCTTCGGTCTCGGCGTAGCCGCGGGTCTTCAGGCCGCAGTCCGGGTTGACCCAGAGCTGGCGGGACGGGACGTGCTTGACCGCGGTGCTCAGCAGCTCGGTGACTTCCTGCTCGCCCGGGACGCGGGGCGAGTGGATGTCGTAGACACCCGGGCCCACGCCGCGGCCGAAGCCGTGGGACTCGAGGTCGTGCACAACCTCCATGCGGGAGCGGGCGGCCTCGATCGAGGTGACGTCGGCGTCGAGGCCGTCGATCGCGTCGATGATGGCGCCGAACTCGGAGTAGCACAGGTGGGTGTGGACCTGGGTGGCGTCCGCGGCACCGGCCGTGGAGAGGCGGAAGGACTTCACGGACCAGTCCAGGTACGCGGCCTGGTCGGCCTTGCGCAGCGGCAGGAGTTCGCGGAGGGCCGGCTCGTCCACCTGGATGACCTTGATGCCGGCCGCTTCGAGGTCGGCGATCTCGTCGCGGAGGGCCAGGGCCACCTGGTTGGCGGTCTCGCCGAGCGGCTGGTCATCGCGGACGAAGGACCAGGCGAGGATGGTGACCGGGCCGGTGAGCATGCCCTTCATCGGCTTGTTGGTCAGGGACTGCGCGTACTTGGCCCATTCCACCGTGATCGGGGCGCTGCGGGTGACATCGCCCCACAGGATGGACGGGCGGGTGCAGCGCGAGCCGTAGGACTGGACCCAGCCGTGCACCGTGACGTCGAAGCCTTCGAGGTTCTCGGCGAAGTACTGGACCATGTCGTTGCGCTCGGGCTCGCCGTGGACCAGGACGTCGAAGCCGAGCTCTTCCTGCAGCTCCACGACGCGCTTGATCTCTTCCTTCATGAGCTGCTCGTACTGCTCCGTGGTGAGGTCGCCACGGTTGGCGCGGGCGCGGGCGGTGCGGATTTCCGAGGTCTGCGGGAAGGATCCGATGGTGGTGGTGGGCAGCGGCGGCAGGTGCAGCGCCTTCTCCTGGGCTGCCTCGCGGACCGCGTAGGCGGAGCGGTTGAAGTCGGCGTCGGTCAGGGCGGAGGTGCGGGCCCGGACGTCGCCGCGGCGGACGCCCTCGGCCTCGGCGCGGGAGGCGATGACGCGGGTGGCCTCGTCGATGGCGGGCTGGACGGCTTCGGGGTCGCTCAGCAGACCGGCGAGGGTGACAACTTCAACGGCCTTCTGGTCGGCGAAGGCCAGCCAGCTGCGCAGCTGCTCGGACAGCTGGACTTCCTCGTCGACGTCGTGCGGGACGTGCTGGGCGGAGGTGGAGGTGCTGACGGCGAGCTTGGCCACCGACTTCTTCAGTTCGGCGATCTTCTTCGCGGAGGCGGCGAGATCGTTGCGCCAGATGTTGTGGCCGTCCACGACGCCGGCGACGAGGGTCTTGTTGCCCAGCGCGGCCAGGGCCGCGGCGGACGGGACCTCGCCCTTGAAGACGTCCAGGTGCAGGGCGTCGATGCCGGTGGCGGCGAGCGTGCCGAGCTGGCCGTTGAGCGCGCCGTACGGGGTGGAGACGAAAAGCTGCGGGCGCTGGGCCGTGGCGGCGAGGGCCTCGTAGGAACGGGCGACGGCGGCCTGGATTTCCACGGCCGGGGTGTCCTGGTCCACCACGAGGGCGGGCTCGTCGAGCTGGACCCAGCTGGCGCCGGCGGCGGCAAGCTTCTGAAGCAGTGCGGCGTACACGGGGAGGATGTCCTCGAGGCGGGACAGCGGGCTGAAGCCGGCCGGGGCGTCGTCGGAGGCCTTGCTCAGCAGCAGGAACGTGACCGGGCCGACGATGTACGGGCGGGTTTCCACGCCGTTGGCGAGGGCGTACTCGAATTCCTCGACGATCCGGTTGGAGGTCAGCGCGAAGTTGGTCTCCGGGCCGATTTCCGGCACGAGGTAGTGGTAGTTGGTGTCGAACCACTTGGTCATTTCCAGCGGCTGCTGTTCCTTGTTGCCGCGGGCCAGGGTGAAGTAGCCGTCAATGTCGAGCTGTCCCTCAGCGTTGAGGAGGTTCCCGAACCGGGCCGGCACGGCGCCGAGGTGGGCGGCGGCGTCGAGCACCTGGTCGTAGTAGGAGAAGGTGCCGGGGACGGCCGCGGCTTCAGTCAGGCCAAGGCCCTGGAGGCGCTTGGCGGTGCCGAGCTGGATTTCCTTGGCGGCGGCGTCCAGGGCTGCGGCGTCGATCTTGCCGGCCCAGTAGGCCTCGACGGCTTTCTTGAGTTCGCGGCGGCGGCCGATTCGCGGGTAGCCGAGGATCGAGGCGGACGGGAAGGGGGTGGTGAGAAGTTCAGTCATGGGAAGTCCTTGAAGTTGTCGTTGACAGATGACGGAGGTGGGTGCTCAGCTGGCGAGCTGGCTGGCGGCACGCCGGGAGGCGCTGATGCGGCCGGCGCCGTGCCGGTTGCCGCCCTGCCGGTTGCCGCGGTTGCCGCTTCGCGGCCGGGGCAGGGCGAGTTTGTCCAGCACGTCCAGGGCGGCGGCGTGCTCATTGAACGTGTAAAGGTGGATGCCGGGGGCCCCGGCGGCCAGGGCCGCGTTGGCGAGATCCACCGTGGCGCTGACCCCGATCCGGGTCCGTTCGGCGTCGGTATCGGCGGCCGCGAGGCGTTCGATGAGTTCCGGGGCCGGTTCCACGCCGGTCAGCTCGCCGAGGCGGGCGAGCCGCCGGAGGCTGGTCAGCGGCATGACCCCGGGAATGATCGGTATGGTGACCCCGGCCCGGCGTGCCCGGGTCAGGAGGTCGGCGTACTGCTCGGTGTGGAAGAAGACCTGGGTAATTGCGAAGTCGGCGCCGGAGCGCTGCTTGGCCAGCAGCACCTCGATGTCGTGCGCCTCACTCGGGGATTCCGGGTGCCGGGTCGGGTAGGCGGCGACGCCGACCGCCACCTTGCCGGCGCACAGCAGTGCCGAGCGGCGCTGCTCCACGCGGCGGATGAGTTCGATCAGGTCCTGGGCGTACCGGAGCGATCCCGGCGGCGGGGTTGCGCCGTCTTTGGGCCGGTCACCGCGCAGGGCGAGGATGCCGCGGACACCGACGTCGAGCAGTTCGCCGATGATCTCCGCCAGTTCCTGCGGGGAGTTCCCGACGCAGGTCAGGTGGGCCAGGGGCCGGAGCGTCGTTTCCTGCACGAGCCGGTTGATGAGTTCGACGGCGGTGCTGCGGTTGGAGCCGCTGGCGCCGTAGGTCACGGAGACGTAGTCCGGGTCCGTGGCTTCCAGTTCGCCGATGGTGGTCCAGAGGGATTCGGCGGCCGCGGGCGACCGCGGCGGAAACAGCTCGTAGGACAGCGCAACAGGGGCTGCGCCGCCAAGATTGGGATGGGTGTCGATAAGGCTTGGTGGTGACATTTGCGTCCTTGGCTGTGAACACTGCCGTCAGGAGACCGGAAACCCGGATGACCGGATACAGATACGGAAACACCGTCGGCAGTGAATTGAGTTTGGGGAACACGGAGGGAACTTCAGCAGGGCGCAGCCGCGACTGTTACGCCTGATACGAAGTTGTCCGTGAGCAAATGTCAGGCCCACATGGGGGCACCCACACCCTCCTGGGCTGCCTTGGGGGCAGCCTTCAGCGGAGGATCGCTGACACGTTACTGAGGTAACTTGTATAGAACTCTAAGGCCGGGCAGCGGGGCCCTTCAAGTCGGCGTCCGAATTAAGACGCACCTTTACGGCCGTTTGCGGTGCCGGGCAGAATTATGTTCGCCGAAGGGGCGGTTTCCGGCCGGCACGGCCGCTCTCCCCAACGCACGCGGTCAGGACTATCCTGTTGCCATGATTCAGCTTCCAGCCAGCTACAAGGAGTACCTCGCCGGCAAGAGCGAGAGCTTCATCAACACGGTCCGGCCCGTCCTCATGCAGTCGGCCGCAGATAAGTCGCACGGGGTGCGGGTCTCCTACAACCGCGGCCCCACCGGCCACCAGGCGCATCTGGACGACACTATTCCTTATGGGACGGTCGTTGAGGACATCGACTGACGCCCGGCTGGCCCGCTGAGGCGGCCGGGCCGGGTCAGCCCACCAGCGACGTCTATCCTTCGAGGAGGAGGCGCTGGGAGCGCGGGGCAAGCGTGTGTTCCAGCACCAGGCAGGCGGCACCGACGGCGCCGACGTCCTCGCCCACTCCTGTGCCCACCACTTCGATCCCGTGGATCTTCCGGGTGGCGCTGTTCGCGTCCACCAGGGCCGGGATTAGCTCCAGATAGGCCGCTGAGAGGCACGTCCAGAACGGGCCCCCAAAGACCACGCGGTCCACGTCCAGGGCGTTGGTGATGGCCGAGACGGCACGGGCCACAAGCACGGCGGACCGTCGAATGATTTCCTTGGCCTCTTCGTTGCCGGCGTCGGCGATCGCGCACAACTGGGCAAACCGCTCCTGGACCGCCGGCGCGCTCCTTTCCTGGAGCGATCCATCCAGTACGCCGGCCGCCTCGGCCTGCGCCACGAGGACCTGCGGAATGGCGGAGGATTTCACGCAGCCGCGCTGTCCGCAGTCGCAAAGGGCGCCGCCCGGGTCCACGATGATGTGTCCGATTTCCCCGGCGTTGCCCGAGGTTCCGCGGACCACTTCGTCGTTGAGGACGATCCCGCAGCCGATCCCGGTCCCCATGTACATGAAGACAAAGCTGCCCTCGCCGCTGGGGCCGCCGGCCCAGGTTTCGGCCACGGCTGCGGCGGTCACATCTTTGTCCATGATCGTGGACAGGCCTGTGGCTTCGGCCAGGGCATCCCGCAGCCCCACGTGGTCCCAGCCCGGCAGCAGCGGCGGGTCCACGACGGCGCCGTCGTTGAGGTCGATGGGGCCCGGTGAGGCAACCCCGAGCCCGGCGATCCGTTCCGGGTCCACCCCGGAGTCCATGATGAGCCGCTTGATTTCGTCCGAGATGGTGTCAATGACCGCCCGGGGGTCGGTGCCGGGCGGGGTGATGATCCGTGAGTGCCTGACGACGGCGCCGAGCAGGTCCAGCACGACGAACGTGAGTACGGCGGGGTCCAGGTGCACGCCCACCGCATACATTCCTGCGGGATTGAGCCGGAGCATGGTCCTTGGCTTGCCCGGTCCGGTGCCCTCCTTGCCTGCCTCGACGATCAGGTGCTGGTCCAGCAGGCGGCGGGAAATATTGGAGATGGTCTGCGGCGAGAGTCCGACTATCTGGGCGAGCTCCACCCGGCTCAAGCCGCCCGGCGCGCGGCGGATGGCGTCCAAGATGACCGTGAGGTTGAAGTCACCCATCTTCGGTAGGTTGGTCCCTCGCCTCGGAGAGGGTTGCCGGAACTCGGTCACTGATACCTCTAAACGTCTTTGGCCACGCACAGCAGTTGTCAGAATCGTACGTTACGTGCAGGCCTGCGCCCACACTTGCGCTTTTCAGACACAATGTTTCTGCCGCTACGGCCGCCGGGTGCTTGCCGTCACGGTGAACTTCGGATTCCTGCCGACCTCGCGGGTGGGCCCGATCAGGCGTTCGAGTGCCGGCCGGTAGTGCAGGTGGCTGTTGAACACGGTCCAGAGCTCCCCGCCCGGGGCGAGCACCCTGCCTGCCGCTTCGATCAGCTTGATCCCTGCGCCGGAGTGGACGGCCGCTTCAAGATGGAAAGGCGGGTTGAGCAGGACCAGGTCCGCGCCGGCGTCCGGCAGAGAGCTCATGGCGTCGTCCTGGAGCACGTCGATCCGGCCGTCCAGGCCGTTCGCCCGGGACGTGGCGAGGGCAGAGTCGACGGCGGCCGCGGACCGGTCCGTGGCGGTGACGCGGGCGCCGGGGTTGGCACGGGCGTACATCGCGGCGAGGATTCCGGTGCCGCAGCCAAGGTCAACGGCACGGGTGGCGTGCGGCATCCGGGGCAGGAAGTCCAGCAGGAACCTGGTTCCGATGTCCAGCCCGGTGCCGGCAAACACGGCGCCGCGTGCGCAGACCGTGAGGCCCAGTTCGTCATTGACCTCAGTGACCGGGAAGGGCAGCGCGGCCGGGACCGGCTTGGGGCGCCGGGCCAGCAGGAGCCGTGATTTCTGCCGGGCCAGTTGGGGCTGGACGTCCTCGAAGTAGCGCGCCAGCACGGCGTTCATGCCCAGGCTCATGTGTTTGACGCGTCCGCCCGCCAGCAGCACGACGTCGGGAGCGGCGTAGCGGGCGACGGCGTCGGCGATCTCCTCGAGTTCCGCCAGGGACCGGGGCAACTGGAGCAGGACCAGTGACGCGCCCTCCAACAGGCCGGCGCCCAACGGGAGGTGTTCGAAGCCGGCGTCGATCTCCAGGGCCTCGGCGTTCGCCCGCAGCGCCCGTTCACCGGTGATGAGGTCCTGGTGGACCCGGACAGGGTGCGCCCCGAGCGTCAGCGCCCCGAGTGTCAGGGCGCCGTACCGGTCCCCCATGACCGTGAGCCGTCCCCCGGGCTGCAGCAGGCCGGCGGCGGCCTCCAGCAGGAGCTTGTCCGTGGCATCCCAGGCCTGCAGGTTGGCGGCCTCGACGTCGGGGAATCGTCCCAGCCGGGCAAAGAGCGATTCGAAGTTGTTGTCCGTCACGCGCGTTGTGCCGCCGTTTCTACTTGGGCTTGGGAATTTGGCTGGGGTGCCGGGACCCGGTACGTGGGCCCTGGGTACTGCACTGCAGTGTTTTACGTTTTACGTTTTACGTTATACCGGTCCGGGCCAGCAGTGTGACGATGCCCGCCACGGCGGCCCGGCCGGCACGGTTGGCGCCTATCGTGGACGAGGACGGCCCGTAGCCGACGAGGTGGACCCGCGGCTCGGCCGCGACCTGGGTGCCGTCCATCGCGATGCCGCCGCCAGGTCCGCGCAGGTGCAACGGGGCGAGGTGTTCGAGTTCGGCCCGGAATCCCGTGGCCCACAGGATTACCCCGGCGGCCAGGAAGCTGCCGTCAGCCATCCGCACGCCGTCGGGCTCGATCGCGGTGAACATGGGGTGCCGGTCAAGGACGCCGCGCGCCGCGGCGGCGCGCAGGGCCGGGGTCCAGATCAGGCCCGTCACGGAGACGACGCTCTGCGGCGGGAGGCCCTGGCGCACCCGCTCCTCAACGAGGGCGACGGCGTCGTGGCCCGCCTGCCGGTCGAAGGCGGCCTCGCGCCAGAGAGGTACCCGGCGCGTGAACCACGTGGTGCTGGTGAACTTGGAGATTTCATCGAGCAGCCCGACAGCCGAGATCCCGCCGCCGACCACGATGACATGCTGGCCGCGGAATTCGCCGGCGGAAACGTAGTCGGCAACGTGCAATTGCCGGCCGCGGAAGCTGGCCTTGCCCGGATAGATGGGCCAGAACGGCCGGGTCCAGGTGCCGGTCGCGTTGATCACGGCGCGGGCAGAGAACCCGCCGCTGGAAGTGGTGATGGTCAACCGTCCGGCGGGATCAGCGTCTTCCCGGGTCACCGACTGCACTTTAACGGGCCGCTCGATCGCGAGGCCGAGGTCGTGTTCGTACCCGCCGAAATAGCGGGTGAGGAAACTGGAGCTGGCCTCGGCGGGATCCACGTCGGGCTGTGGGATTCCCGGGAGGTCGCTGATGCCGTTCACCGTGGCCATGAGCAGGCTCTTCCAGCGGTGCCGCCAGGCGCCGCCGGGCCCGTCCTCGGCGTCGAGCACGACATACGTCCCCGCAGGCGGGGCCTCCGCCGCTGCTGGTCCTTCTGCCGCGGTCTGCCCCGTGCCGGCCCCGGCAGGGCCGGCCGGGATGAAGCCGCGGCGCTGAAGGTGGTAGGCCGCCGACAGCCCCGCCTGCCCGGCGCCGACCACGACGACGTCGGCCCGGCGCGCCGTCTCCACAGTCACGCTCCGGCCCCGGTCAGATCTTTTTGACGACGCTGGACTTGAGCTGCATGGGGCCCACGCCGTCCACCTTGCAGTCGATGTCGTGGTCGCCCACACCGTTGACCAGACGGATACCGCGGACCTTAGTGCCGACCTTGATGACCGTGGAGCTGCCCTTGATTTTCAGGTCCTTGACCACTGTGACGGTGTCGCCGTCGGCGAGGACGTTGCCCACCGCGTCCTTGACGACGGCGTCGGCAGGGGCGGCGCCGCCGGCGTCTGTGTCAGTTTCCGCGGACGCGGACCATTCGTGCGCGCACTCCGGGCAGACCAGGAGCGCCCCCATTTCATAGGTGTATTCGCTGGAGCATTCGGGGCACGGGGGCAGGGTATCGTTCACGCGTCCAAGTTTAGTCGCCGCTTTGGGTCGCCGCTTTGCTGGCCGCTATTGGCCGCCGCTGGCTGGTTGCCTCAGAACGGGTTCAGCAGGCGATCCACGAACTGCCGCGTGCGTTCCTCCCGCGGGTCCCGCAGGACGGTGTCGGGGTGGCCGCGCTCGACCACCACGCCGCCGTCCATGAAGATGACTTCGTCGGCCACCTGGCGGGCGAACGCGAGCTCGTGGGTGACCACCACCATGGTCCAGCCTTCGTCCGCGAGTTCCTTGATGACGGTCAGCACCTCGCCCACGAGTTCGGGGTCCAGCGCCGAGGTCGGCTCGTCGAAGAGCAGCAGCTGCGGGCGCAGGGCGAGGGCACGCACAATCCCGACACGCTGCTGCTGGCCGCCGGAGAGCTCGAACGGATAGCTGTTCTCCTTGCCGGCCAGGCCGACGCGCTCCAGCAGTTCCCGTGCCTCCTGGATCGCCTCAGCCTTGGGCCGCTTCTGCACCTGGACCGGGCCCTCGATCACGTTCTCCAAGACGGTCTTGTGCGGGAAGAGGTTGTAGTGCTGGAACACCATGGCGCTGCGGTCCCGTAAGGCGAGCACCTGCTTCTTCGCCACCGGAGTGGAAAAGTCGACGGTCAGTTGCCCCGCGAACTCGGCAACGCCGGCGTCGGGCATTTCGAGGCCGTTCAGGCACCGGAGCACTGTCGTCTTGCCCGACCCGGACGGCCCGATCAACGTAACCACTTCGCCGCGGCGGACTTCAAGGTCGATGGATTTCAGCACAACATGGTGGCCGAACGCCTTGCGCAGGCCCGTGACGGTCAGCAGGGCGTCCACCGGGACAGCGGCGTCCGGAAGCGTATTCCCAGGGGGCGGCGGTTCAAGCGGTTCCGGGGGAAGCGGTTCAGTGGGCGACATAGCGGTCCAATCTCTTCTCCAGGGCGGACTGTCCGCTGGCGAGGACGAGGCAGATGATCCAGTAGATCACGGCCGCCTCCAGATACAGCAGCATGAACTCCTGGCTGAAAGCCGCCACCTGCTGCGCCACGCGGAACAGTTCGGTGACGAGGATCAGCGACGCCAGCGAGGTGTCCTTGACCAGGCTGATGAAGGTGTTGGACAGCGGCGGGACCGAGACCCGCGCCGCCTGCGGCAGGATGATCCGCACCAGTGTCTGGTGGCGCGACATTCCGATGGTGTGGCCGGCCTCCCACTGGCCCTTGGGAACGGACAGGATGGCCGCCCGGATGACCTCCGCGGCATAGCCGCCGACGTTCAGGGAGAACGCGATGATGGCGCTGGGCCAGGGGCTGATGGTGATTCCGACGGACGGGAGCCCGTAGAAAATGACGAACAGCTGGACCAGGAGCGGGGTTCCGCGGATGACGGAGATGTAGATCCTCGCCACCGCGGAGATGAGCCGGTTGCGGCTCAGCCGCATGAGGGCAACTACCAGGGCCAGTAGGAGGCCCAGGCTGAACGACGCCAGCGCCAAGGGAATAGTGCCAAAGATTGCACCCGACAGGAGGGGGCCCAGCGATGACCACACGAGTTCCCAGTTGATGCTCATACCCGGACGCGGCGTTTCTCGGCGGCTGTCACAGGGCTACTTCGTGACGTCGGCGTCGAAGTACTTCTGGGAGATCTTCGTCAGGGTGCCGTCGGCCGCCAGCTCGCCGAGGGCCTTGTTGATGGCGTCGGTCAGGCTGGTCGATCCCTTGCGCAGGGCGAAGGCGCTCAGTGACTTGTCAGTGGTCTCGGCGGCAACCTTGATGGCGGTGTCGTTGTCGGTCTTCTGGTAGTCCAGATACGTCAGCTTGTCGTTGATGGTCGCATCGACGCGGCCCTGCTTGAGCAGCGTGATCGCCTGCGCCCATCCCTCCACGGCCTCGACGTTCGCACCGCTCTGCTGCGCCAGTTTGTACCAGTTGCTCGTCAACGACTGCGCCGTGGTCTTGCCGTTCAGGTCCTCGAAGGAATTGATGCTGTTGTTGTCCGATTTGGTGACGACGACGCCGGTGCTCACCGTGTAGGGCGTGGAGAAATCGTACTTGGCCTTGCGCTCGTCCGTGATGGAAACCTGGTTGGCGACGACGTCGAACCGTTTGGCGTCGAGGCCGGCGAAGATGGCGTCGAACTGCGTCTCCTGGTAGGCCGGCTTGACGCCCAGCTTCTCGGCGACGGCGTTCATGATCTCGACGTCGTAGCCCGTCAGTTCACCGCTGCCGTTGGCGTGGAACGTGAACGGCCTGTAGGTGCCTTCCGTGCCGACCTTGAGCACGCCCGAGCTCTTGACGTCGCTGAGGGAGGTGTCCGCACCGGCGGCCGGCGCCGAGCTGGCCGGAGTGGTGGACGCCGAGCCGCAGCCAGCCAGGGCGAGTCCAGCTGCTGCAATGAGGCCGATAACGGAAAGTCGTGTGCGCTTCATGATGGTCCTTAGTCGTGGAGCCGGAAATGGCCTTCCAGCTGGCCGCATGGCGGCCGTCTCCTAGCGACGATAGCAAGGTCCAGCTCAGGGTGGAGAGCTTAAATGACAGTTTGTGACGTCCGGTCTTGACGGACGCGCTTTCTGACCGGCTGCACACCTGCGGGGGGTACGAAAAAGGGAACCACCGTCTGACGGTGGTTCCCTTGGTTGGTGGAGCTGAGGGGACTCGAACCCCTGACCCCCTGCATGCCATGCAGGTGCGCTACCAGCTGCGCCACAGCCCCTCATTTGCCYTGGAAGTTCTTRTCTTCCCTGAAGCAACCTGATTAGCTTAAACCACAAATCGCGTTCGCGCTAATCGGCACCCCGGCCCGTGAATTTGCTCGCCCGGCACGCCCTGGAGCAGCCCCGCACCCTGGATCCGGGCAGAAAAAAATCCGCCGGAATCTTTCGATTCCGGCGGATTATCCGGTGGAGCTGAGGGGACTCGAACCCCTGACCCCCTGCATGCCATGCAGGTGCGCTACCAGCTGCGCCACAGCCCCGAATTTTCGCTGCTCCGAGCACGCCTGCTGACGCGCAAAGTTCCGGTTCTTTGTCCGGATCTCTCCGAAGCAACTCAAATATCTTAGACCAGCCCTTCGGAAAATTCCAAATCGGGCATATTCGCCCCAATGGGCGTGGCCGGTGCGCGGGTTGCTACTCCGTGTCCGTGGCGGCGGCTGCCTTGGCGGAGGCGTCCTCGCCCAGCTGCAGATCGACGACGGGGCAGTCCTTCCACAGGCGCTCGAGGGCGTAGAAAATGCGGTCTTCCTCGTGCTGGACGTGGATGACGACGTTGGAGTAGTCCAGCAGGACCCAGCGACCGCCGGAGCGGCCCTCGCGGCGGACGGGCTTCTGGTCAAACTTGGCGAGCTCGTCCTCGATGCCGTCCACGATCGCATTGACCTGGCGTTCGCTCGGGGCCGAGGCGATCAGGAACACGTCGGCCAGGGCCAACCGTTCGCTGACGTCCAGGGCCACGATGTCCTCGGCAAGCTTCTCCGAGGCAGCGCGGGCTGCGTGGCGGGCGGTAATGATGGATGAATCGGTTGCAGACACGGGACTCCTTGTAGTGATGAAATTTATGGTGAAGAAAAATGCTTGGAATGAAAACTGTGGGGTCAAAAGCTGAACTTGGGTGGCCGTCGGGCGAACGCTGCGGCGGGAAACAGCAGAACAGCCGCGGTGCCGTTCTTAGTGGGGTGCCATTGGACGGGCCCCCGGCCTAGCGGGCCAGACCGGTGACGATCAGGGTGATGCCGGCGATGAGGGCGACGATCCCCAGGGCCAGGACGCCGAGCTGGAGCAGACGGAGGCGCCGCGCCCGGCCCAGCCCGGCGGTAGCGGCATCCAGGGGTTCCAGTCCGTAGGCCGAATTCGCGGCCACGGGCTCCCCGCCCACCAACCGCTCGTCCGTCTCCCCCGCGGAATTCGCCGCGGCGCTTGCCGGCCGCGCCGTTCCGGCCTTGGCGGCTTCTTCTGCGCGGGCCAGGACGCCTGCCCGGCTGCCAGCCGGGCCTGCGGGCCGCTGGCGGGACACGCCCGGACGCCGCGCGCCGGGTTTCCGTGGCGCGTCCACCCGGGGACCCGGGTTGGTGACAACCGGAACATACGACGTGGCAGGGCGCTTCATGACGGGCCGCTCCACGCCGGGAACCTTCTCAAATTCCAAGGGCGTGACCATTGCCAGGTTGTTGGCCGTGGTCGGATCGTTGCGGGGCACCGCCGGCTGGCTGTTTTGTTCCGCGAGCTTCTGCTTGGCGGCGGCACGGCGGTTCAGTATCGCGGCGCGCTCAGCCAGGGCGATCTGCTCGGCCAGGACGGCCGGATCAACGGCGTCGGGATCCGTGGCCGCGATGTGCTCCATCTTGGCCACTTGGTTCTTGGCCTGCTCCGCGAGGAGTTCGCGCGCGGCTAGCGCCTGCTCCACGGTCATCCCCTCGGGCGTCTGCCGGCCGGGTCCGGCGCTGTCCGGCGCGGGAGCATTGGGAGCCGGGGATGCTGACACAGCCGGAACCGCGCCCTTCTGGGCGGCATCCTTTGGGGCAGCGTCCTTCTGAGCGGGGGAAACCACGGGGGTGGCCCGGGTCCGCGGCGACACCGGGACGATGGTGTTGGCCTGGGTGGCCGGGGCGGTTTCGGTCGCCAGCTCCAAAAGCCGCAGCTGGCGCCGGGTGGGCGGCCCTCCCTGCGCCAGCTGGCCTTCTTTCTCAGCCAGTTCCTTGATGGTCCGCAAGGCGGCACGGTCCCGTGCCCGGACCTGAGAGGACCGTTCGGCACCGCCACGCACAGAGTCCACGGGAGCGTCGGCAACGCGACGGCTCCGGCCGGTGATTTCGGCCTCGGTCGGTTCGCCCGGTCCCTGAGTGTCCAGACGTTCATCTCTGGCCTGTCGCATTTCGCGGCGGCTGCGGATGGGAGGCTGTTCCTGACTCATGGCAAACTCATTCAGTGCTGGCTGGTTGGGTTATCTCGAAGGTGGGATCGTGCTGTGCGGGGTCGACCCCTGCCGCGCCGTTGCCGGCGTTGGTGGCCTCAGCGTGTTCGGAATCGGGGCGGACTGAGTCGGTGCTGGCGTGGTACAGGCCGTACTTGGCGATGTACTGGACCACCCCGTCCGGCACGAGGTACCAGACCGGATTGCCTTCGGCCACCCTCGTGCGGCAGTCCGTGGAGGAGATGGCCATGGCCGGGACCTCCAGGAGGCTGACGTCTTTGCGGCCCATGCCGTCCAAAACGTGGCCAGGCCGGGTTACGCCCACGAAGTGAGCGAGGGACCAGAGTTCATCGATGTCTTTCCAGGACAAAATCTGGGCCAGGGCGTCCGCGCCGGTGATGAAGAACAGGTCGGCGTCCGGTCGCAGGGTGTGCAGGTCACGCAGGGTGTCGATCGTGTAAGTCGGTCCCGGACGGTCCACGTCCACCCGGCTGACGGTGAAGCGGGGGTTCGAGGCCGTGGCGATGACTGTCATGAGATACCGGTGCTCGGCTTCGCTGACTTTCTTGGCCATCTTCTGCCAGGGCTGGCCGGTGGGCACAAACACGACTTCGTCGAGGTCGAACTTGGCCGCGACCTCACTGGCCGCGACAAGGTGTCCGTGGTGGATGGGATCGAACGTGCCGCCCATCACACCCAGACGCAGGCGGCGCTGGGCGCCGCGCTGCCTCATGGTGGCGGAAATATTAGTGACCTTGGCTGTGATCGTGCTTGTTCGGGTGCTGGCGGTGCGGATCCGAGTGCTCCTCGACAGCCACGTGGCGCCTGCCCAGGTTGGAGTAGGACAGCGTGATCAACAGCAAGACGACCAGAATCACGAACAGGGAGCCGCCAATGACAAACGGCGGTGCGATGAGCGGTGCGAGTTCCTCGTGGCCCGATTCGCCGACGGCGGCGACGAAAGTGGCGATCTGCTGCGACAGCATGTTCTCCCCTAGTGAGTTCAAAATTTGACGACGGCGGAGGTGTCCGCCGTTCCGGTCTTCCGTTCCATGTTACAGCGTTGTTAGCCCCGGACCTGGCCCTCGCCCTGCACGATCCACTTCGTGGTGGTCAGTTCCGTCAGTCCCATGGGGCCGCGGGCATGCAGTTTTTGGGTGGAAATCCCCACCTCGGCGCCGAGGCCGAGCTCGCCGCCGTCGGTGAAGCGGGTGGAGGCGTTCACGATCACGGCGGCCGAATCGACCTCGGAGATGAAGCGCTCGGCGTTGGCGAGGTCGTTGGTCAGGATCGCTTCGGTGTGGCCGGTGGTCCACTTCCGGATGTGCCTGACGGCCTCGTCCAGGCTGTCCACCATGGCCACTGCCAGGTCCAGGTTCATGTATTCGGTGGCCCAGTCTTCCTCCGTGGCAGGCACCGTCTGGATCGAGGCCGGCAGTGCGGCGCGGATGCGCTGGTCCACGTGCAGGGTGACCCCGGCTGCCCGCAATGCCGAAGCGACGGCGGGAAGGACGGTTGACTTGGAGTGCACCAGGAGCGTTTCGACCGTGTTGCAGACGCTGGGCCGCTGGGTCTTGGCGTTGAGGAGGATGTCGACGGCCATTTCCTCGCCGGCGGAAGCGTCCAGGTAAATGTGGACATTGCCCTCACCGGTCTCGATGACCGCTACGGACGAGTTCGTCACAACGGCCTGGATCAGCTCGCGGCCGCCGCGGGGAATGAGCACGTCCACCCGGCCGCGCGCCCGCATGAGGGCGTTGGCGCCGTCGCGGCCGTACTGGTCCACAGTCTGGACGGCGTCGGCGGGCAGGCCCACCGATTCCAGCGCATCCCGGAGGATGGTGATCAGGGCGGCGTTGGTGGCGGCAGCGGCGGACCCGCCGCGCAGGATGACGGCGTTGCCGCTCTTAAGGGCCAGTCCGGCAATGTCGACCGTGACATTCGGGCGGGCCTCATAGATCGCGGCCACCACACCCATGGGTACGTTGATCTGGCGCAGGCGCAGCCCGTTGGGGAGGGTCTGGCCACGCACGACGTTTCCAACGGGATCGGGCAGCGTGGCGAGGTTTTCCAGCGCCGCGGCGAGGGCCGTGATGCGTGATTCGGTCAGCGTCAGGCGGTCCAGCAGGGCGGCGCTCGTGCCGGCGGCCCGGCCTGCCGCGACATCTTTGGCGTTGGCGGCCAGGATCTGGTGTTTGTGTTCCACCAGCGCCTTGCCGATGGCGCGCAGGCCCCGGTCCTTCCAGGCCCGGTTGGCGTGCGCCATCTTGCGGGCAGCGTGGCGCGAGCGGTCAGCGATCGCGTGGACGGCAGCTTCGATGTCCGTTGCCGTGGCCGGCGTCCCTGCCGGATCCGGCGCCGCGCCGAAACCCTGGGTGGGTACGGCAGTGCCGGCGGGAACGGTGCCGGCAGGCACGTCAGACACGGCGGCGGGCACGGCGGCGGAAGTCAGGGCCTCAGTCATGCTTCCAGTTTAGGCGTCCAGTGGACCTAGACCAGCACCAGGTCGTCAACATGAACAACTTCGCGGTCATATCCGCGGCCCAGCGCCTTGCCCAATTCCCGCGTGGAGCGGCCCAGCATTTGGGGCAGCTCGGCGGCGGAATAGTTGACCAGCCCGCGCGCAATCACGGTGTTGTCGACAGACACCATCTCCACGGCGTCGCCGGCCTCGAAGTGGCCTTTCACCGCGGCGATCCCGGCAGGCAGCAGCGAGGTGCGGCGGTCGCGGACGGCCTTGACCGCGCCGTCGTCGAGCACCAGGGTGCCGTGCACGGTGGCCAGGTGGGCCAGCCACAGGAGCCGGATCGGCTTGCGCGCGCCATTGACGGAGAACCACGTGCCCACGTCCTCGCCGGCCAGTGCCGCAGCCGCATTCGGCGTGGACGTGACCAAGGCGTGGATGCCGGAACCGGCGGCCATGCTGGCGGCTTCGACCTTGGTGGCCATGCCGCCTGTGCCCACGCCGGCCTTGCCGGTGCTGCCGATCGAGACACCGTCGAGGTCGTGCGGGCCGGAGACGTGCGCAATCCGTTTGGCGCCGTGCGACGGCGGGCCGTCGTACAGGGAGTCGACGTCGGAGAGCAGCAGGAGTGCGTCGGCGCGGACCAGGTGGGCCACCAGGGCGGCGAGCCGGTCGTTGTCGCCAAAGCGGATTTCGTGGGTGGCCACGGTGTCGTTTTCGTTGACCACCGGGACGACGCCGAGGTTCAGGAGCCGGTTCAGCGCGCGGAACGCGTTGGTGTGCTGGCTGCGGCGCATGAGGTCATCCGCGGTCAGCAGCACCTGGCTGACGGTGACGCCGTGCGCGCCGAAGGCGTGGGTGTACCGGGCCATCAGCAGGCCCTGGCCCACGCTGGCAGCGGCCTGCTGGGTGGCGAGGTCGCGGGGGCGCTTCTCGAGTCCCAGCGGGGCGAGGCCGGCTGCGATCGCGCCCGAGGACACCAGGATGATCTCGGTGCCGGCGTTGCGCTGGTGCGCCAAGGCGTCGGCGAGGCCGGTCAGGGCCTCTTCGGAGATCCCGCCCTTGATGGACGTCAGCGAGGACGAGCCCACCTTGACGACGATCCGGCGGGCCCCGGACAGCGCACTGCGGTCCGGGGCGCTGAGGGTGTGGGCCTTGAGGGGCTGCGACCGGTGCTCGACGACGGTCTTACTCGTCATCTGTTGCGCCCAGTCCACTCTCCTTGAGCGGCTGCCGCGCGCGGCGTCCGCTGACGGACTCGGTCCAGATGCCGGCCTTGCGTTCGGCTTCGAGCTCCGCACGGGCGGCGGCCTTCGCGTCGCGCCGCTCCTGCTGTTCGTCGCGCTTCTGGCCACGCGTCGGGCGGTCGCCGATGTCGGCGAAGCGCACGTCGGTGCCGCGCGGTGAGGCGAGGAGTTCGGCGCCGGCCATCATGGTCGGTTCCCAGTCGAAGACGACGCCGTCGTCCTCGCCGATGACCACAGTGTCGCCCGGTGTGGCGCCCTGCTTGAAGAGTTCATTTTCGACGCCGAGCTTGGCCAGGCGGTCCGCGAGGTAGCCGATCGCTTCCTCATTGGTGAAGTCGGTCTGCTTGACCCAGCGCACGGGCTTGTCGCCGAGGACGCGGAAGAGCGGCTCGAGGTTTTTCTCTTCGCGGCGGATCGTGAAGCCGGTCTCGTTGACGGCGCGGGGGCGCAGCACGGGGGCCTGCACCTTCGGCGGGGTCGCGGCGACGGCGTCGCGGGCGGCCTGGACGATTTCGGCCATGGCGAAGCCGAGCTGGCGGAGGCCTTCGTGGCTCGTCGCGGAGATTTCGAAGACTTTGTAGCCGCGGGATTCCAGTTCGGGGCGGACGAACTCGGCCATGTCCTTGCCGTCGGGCAGGTCCACCTTGTTCAGGGCCACCAGGCGGGGGCGGTGGTTCAGCGGAACCACTTCGCCGTCGGACCCGCTGTAGCTCATGTCCACGGCGTACTTCTCCAGCTCGGCCTCGATGATGGCGAGGTCGGAGAGCGGATCGCGGTCCGATTCGAGCGTGCCGCAGTCCAGTACGTGCACGAGGGCTGCGCAGCGCTCGACGTGGCGCAGGAAGTGGTGGCCGAGGCCCTTGCCCTCGCTGGCGCCCTCGATCAGGCCGGGGACGTCGGCAATGGTGAAGCGGACCTCACCGGCCTGGACGACGCCCAGGTTCGGGATGAGGGTGGTGAAGGGGTAGTCGGCGATCTTGGGCCGCGCGGCCGACATGGCGGCGATCAGGCTGGACTTGCCGGCGGAGGGGAAGCCGACGAGGGCGATGTCAGCGATGGACTTCAGCTCCAGGACGACGTCGCTGGATTCACCCTCGATGCCGAGCAGCGCGAAGCCGGGCGCGCGGCGCTTCTGGGAGGACAGCGAGGCGTTGCCGAGGCCGCCAATGCCGCCGGCGGCGGCGATGTATTCGTCGCCTTCGCCCACGAGGTCGGCGAGGACCTCACCGGACTTGGACTTCACCACGGTACCTACGGGCACCGGAAGGATCAGGGTTTCGCCGTTCTTGCCGCCGCGCCAGTCGCCCATGCCGGGGCCGCCGTTGGTGGCGTGCCGGTGGGGTGCGTGGTGGTAGTCGAGCAAGGTGGTGGTCTGGAGATCGACGCGCAGGATGACGTCGCCGCCGTTGCCGCCGTTGCCGCCGTCGGGACCGCCGAGGGGCTTGAACTTCTCGCGGTGAACGGAGACACAGCCGTGGCCGCCGGTACCGCCGGATACGTGCAGTACTACCCGGTCTACAAAGCTCGCCACGTGGATCTCCTCAGTGCTGTTCCCCGGACCCACAAAGGGGCCCAAGATGATTGTAATGCGGTTAAAACACCGGTGGAGCGGACCTAATGGCCCGCCCCACCGATTTAGAACGTTTTGTTACTCTGCAGCTGCAGCAGCCACGATGTTCACAACGCGGCGACCACGGCGGGTGCCGAATTCGACAGCACCGGGGGTCAGGGCGAACAGGGTGTCGTCCCCGCCGCGGCCGACGCCGGCGCCCGGGTGGAAGTGGGTGCCGCGCTGGCGGACGATGATCTCGCCTGCGGAAACTACCTGGCCACCGAAGCGCTTGACGCCGAGGTACTGGGCGTTGGAGTCACGACCGTTGCGAGTGGAACTCGCGCCTTTTTTATGTGCCATTTGGAATGCCTGCCTTCAAAAAATTCTGGGGAATCTGCTGGAACCTGAACAGTAACGAAGAGTTACTTGATACCGGTGATCTTGACCTTGGTCAGTTCCTGACGGTGGCCCTGACGCTTCTTGTAACCGGTCTTGTTCTTGAACTTCTGGATGACGATCTTCGGACCACGAAGGTCTTCGAGGATCTCAGCCGTAACCGTTACCTTGGCCAGGTCCGCAGCAGCAGACGTGACTTTGTCACCGTCCACCAGGAGCAGTGCGGGCAACTCAAAGGTGCTGCCGGCTCCACCGGGGACGCGGTTCAGGGTAACGAAGTCTCCAACGGAAACCTTCTCTTGGCGGCCGCCTGCGCGGACAATCGCGTACACCACTGGGGAACTCACTTCTCTCGACGTTTATTACTAGATTTGCGTGCGGAACCTGGGGCCAAATTGTTTGGACCGGCTCACGCTGTGCCTCAACGCCGGTGGATTCCCCGGGGGAACCCATGAGCTATCCCCGGAACAAATCCACTTGGAATTCCAAGCAGGCTGTTCTCAGGGTCATAACCCAAGTGTTGGCGTAAGCACCGAAGATCTAGAATACGCTAATTTTGCCTTCGGCCGCAAATGAGGCTGGTTCCGGCTGGTAGTCCGTGATAGGCGCCACAACGTCTTGAAGCAAAGACCGTGTCAATGTTCTTGACCGTGATCTCGACCGTCTTGATGCTGTGCTGCCGCAACGACTTCCGGAACCGTGCCCCACCATCGTACCGGCTGTGCGGGCCAGGTCGTGTCAGGCGTACAGCCGCGGCGCGTCGAAGAAGGCCACTTCGTAGCCCGATGACTGCCGGAAAGCCAGGGCCATGGCCTCCCGCTCGCTCCCGGATGCCCGTCGGGCCGCCGTGTCCGTGTACGCGATGGCCTGCCGGGTCGCGGCGGCGAAGTCCTCATCGGCGTACGTCCGCAGCCAGTCGGCGTAGGGGTGTGCCACGGGGGCGCCGCCGGCAAGGAATTCCCGGTGCAGGGTGGCCCCGACCTCGGCGTAGAGCCAGAAGCATGGGAGCGCCGCCGCGACGAGGATCGCGTAGCTGCCGGCCACCGAGGCGGCCAGCAAGTGGTCCACGTACGACTTCGTCACCGGGCCCAGGTTGGGGGCAGTGGGGCGGGTGCTGAGCCAGGAACGGTGCAGCTCTGATTCGACCTCCAGGCAGGTCTGTGCGGAACGGGCCCAGAACAGCTGCTCCGCCTCGGTGGGGGCGATCGCGGCGGCACGGGCCAGGACCCGGGAGTAGCCGTTGAGGTAGATGGCGTCCTGGGCGAGGTAGTACGCGAACTCGTGCTCGGGCAAGGTCCCGTCGGCCAGCCCGCGGATGAAGTCCAGGGCGTAGATGGCGTCAAGATCGCCCGCGGCCCCTGCGCGCAAGGCAGCGGCGAACTCGCCCTCCGCCGGACCGTGGCCGTCGAGGCTGCCCTGGCCGCGTTGGTCGTCTTTGAGGGCGTGCACATCGCCAGTTTGCTGCATGTGGTGGAAGTGATGGACCGGACCGTTGCCGGAGCCGACGTCCAGGGCCGCGGCTTCGCGGAGCGCGCCCAGCAGCCACGGCTTGACCTCCCGCAACGCCGCTTCCCAGTCCCCCACCCGGGCCTGCACGGTGGCCATGGCCGAGGACAAGGAGCAGCCGGTGCCGTGGCTGTTGCGCGTGGCGATCCGCTCCCCCGGCACCACCACCGTTTCCCGGCCGAGCAGGCCCCCGGTGTTCACCAATGCATCCGGGCAGCCGGCGCCCGCGCCGTTCCCGCCCTCCGCGGCATCGCCGCCGTCGACGGGTCCGTCCCCGGGCTGGCCGCCCTGGGAGTGTCCGTCCTTGAGGTGCCCGCCTTTGACCAGCACGGTGGTGCCGGTCAGGGCCGCCAGTCGTTTGCCCTGCGCCAAGGCCTCAGCCCAGTCGGCCGCGGCGGGCTCTTTGAGCAGGATGGCGAGTTCGGCGAGGTTCGGCGTGATGAGGTCCGCCAGCGGCAGGAGGGCCTGCAGGGCGGCCTCGGCCGATTCCTGCAGGAGCCGGTCGCCGCTGGTGGCGACCATCACCGGGTCCAGGACGACGACGTCGGGGCGCACCTTTTCCAGCCAGCTGCGGACGGCGTCGATCACCGCGGCGTCGCCGAGCATGCCGATCTTGACGGCGTCGATGCCGATGTCGTCGCTGATGGCGTCCAGCTGGGCCGTGAGGAACGCGGCCGGGGGCACGTGGACGGCGCGCACGCCCTGGGTGTTTTGGGCCGTCAGGGCCGTGATGGCGGCCATGCCGTAGCCGCCGTTCGCTGCGATGCTCTTCAGGTCGGCCTGGATCCCGGCCCCGCCGGAGGGGTCGGAGCCGGCGATGGCCAGCACGCGGGGAATGCGCGGGGGTGCGGACGGGGTCGGCACGGACGGGGACGGCCCTGCCGGCTGACAATCGCTGGGCAGAAACTCGGACTGATTCGATCTCGCGGACAAGTCAGACATCCCTTCGCCGGTGCTAACCGGACAGGTTCAACGGGTCTGGATCTCAGCCGGCTGATGCGCGGCACCCCGTGTCAGTGTTCCAGCCTAGCCGTTGCCACCGGGCTGCCCCGTTAACGCAGGAGCGGGACCGGTCGGGGAAGCGATCAGTCGCGGCGGACTACAGCTCCGACGCCGGTACGCCCACGCCGAGAATGATCGGCTCGTTGCCGGCCGGGATGGACGCCGGCCTGGCCGCGGCGGGTGCCTTGGCCTCGTGAACCGATCCGGCCGCGGCCGGCCTAGTCGCCTCGCGATGCTCCACGGAGGTCTCGTTCGCAGCGCCCTGGGCGCGGCTGGCGCTCCGGTTGCGGCGCCCGCGGCGGCCACGAGCCGTGGTGTCCGCTGTCCGCGAAGCCGGTGCCTCCGCAGTGCGCACGGCTGCGGGTGCCTCGGTGGCCGCGGAGAGCGGGGCCTGGACGGCGTCCATCCCGGCCGGCTTGCCGGCCTCGGCGTCGCCCAGGTTGGCGAAGGCCTCGGTCAGCAGGTCCAGGGTCAGGGCCGGTTCCGGCGTGTCCTCGGCGTGCTCGACGAACGGCAGGGCCACCTGCTCACCGCCAAACGTCAGCACGGTCGCGGGACGTCCGGCTGCCTCTTCGGCGGCCGCGAGCTGCGTGACGGCGTCGACGGCGGCCTTGCGGGCCCCGGCGTCGCTGGCAGCGGCTGCCTCCCCGTCGTGCAGGTGCGCGGCGTGCGCCGCGGCGGCGATGTTGGCCAGCGCGGCCCGGGTGGCTTCAGCCTTCGCGTGGCGTTCGGCCTCGGTGGGCTCGGCGTGGACGGCTGCGGGTGCGGCCGGTGCCGTCTCCTGCCCTTGGCCTCCCCTGCCGCGGCGACGGCTCTTGCGCTCCGTGCGGGCAGCAGGCTGGGCCTCGGCGCGCGGCACATAGTGCTCCGCGGCAACCGTGTTTGCGCGGCGGTGTTCCACCGGCTCGTCGTGGGTGACGATGCCGCGGCCCGCGCAGGTTTCGCACTGTTCGCCGAAGACTTCCAGCAGCCCGGTGCCCATCCGCTTGCGGGTCATCTGCACGAGGCCCAGCGAGGTTACCTCCGCCACCTGGTGCTTGGTCCGGTCCCGGCCCAGGCACTCCACCATGCGGCGCAGCACGAGGTCGCGGTTGGATTCGAGCACCATGTCGATGAAGTCGATCACGATGATGCCGCCAATGTCGCGCAGGCGCAGCTGCCGGACGACTTCCTCGGCCGCTTCCAGGTTGTTCTTGGTGACGGTTTCCTCGAGGTTGCCGCCGGAGCCGGTGAACTTGCCGGTGTTGACGTCCACCACGGTCATGGCTTCGGTGCGGTCGATCACGAGGGAACCGCCGGAGGGCAGGAAGACCTTCCGGTCCAGGGCCTTGTGGATCTGCTCGTCGATGCGCCAGGCAGCGAAGATGTCCGTGTCCTTGGTCCACTTCTCGAGCCGGCCCACGAGGTCCGGTGCCACGTAGGTGACATAGGCCTCGATGGTGTCCCAGGCTTCCTCGCCGGAGACGATCAGCTTGGAGAAGTCCTCGTTGAAGACGTCGCGGACCACCTTGATGGTCAGGTCAGGTTCGCCGTAGAGCAGCTCGGGGGCGAGGATTTTGGTCGACGTCGACTGGCTCTCGATGCCCTCCCACTGCGCGCGGAGCCGGTTGATGTCGTGCGTCAGCTCTTCCTCGGAGGCACCCTCGGCCGCGGTGCGGACAATGACGCCCGCGTCCTCAGGCAGGCGGTCCTTGAGGATCCGCTTGAGGCGGTTGCGCTCGACGTCGGGCAGCTTGCGGGAGATGCCGGTCATGGAGCCGCCGGGCACGTACACAAGGTAGCGGCCGGGCAGCGAGATCTGGCTGGTGAGGCGGGCCCCCTTGTGGCCGACCGGGTCCTTGGTGACCTGGACCAGCACGGAGTCGCCGGACTTCAGCGCGTTCTCGATCCTGCGCTGTTTGCCTTCGAGGTTGACGGACTCCCAGTTCACTTCGCCGGCGTAGAGCACGGCGTTGCGGCCGCGGCCGATGTCCACGAATGCGGCTTCCATGGACGGCAGCACGTTCTGGACCTTGCCCAGGTAGACGTTGCCGATCAGGGAATCCTGCTGGGTCTTGGACACAAAGTGTTCGGCCAGGACGCCGTCTTCGAGGACCCCGATCTGGATTCTGTCGTCGCGCTGGCGGACGATCATCTGGCGGTCCACGGACTCGCGGCGGGCCAGGAACTCGGCCTCGGTGATGACGGTGCGGCGGCGGCCGGTGTCGCGGGATTCGCGGCGTCGCTGCTTCTTGGCTTCCAGGCGGGTGGAGCCCTTGACGGACGTGACGCGGTTGTTGACCGGCGCCTCGGCCATGGCCCGCGGCGCACGGACGCGGGTCACCGTGTTGGGCGGATCGTCGCCTTCCCCACCGGTCAGTTCCAGGTCCTGGTCGCCGCGGCGACGGCGGCGGCGGCGGCGCGACGTCACGCCATCCTCAAGGGTTGCCTCGGAACCTTCGTCGCCCTCGTCCTCGGCGCCTTCGGACTCGGTGTCGGACTCGGCGGACGTACGGGTGCGCCCGCGCCGGCCACGGCTGCGGCGTCGACGGCGGCTGCCGGCGTCCTCGTCCTCGTCGCCTTCTTCCTCCTCGGGCTCCGCTGCTGCTGCGGCAACGGGGACCGGGCGCACCACGGTGCTGAGGTCGGGGGCCTGGAAGATCACGGAAGTGAGGGCACCCGGTTCCATGAACAGCGACGTGGCCGGGCTTTCCTCGGGCAGGGCTTCCGGCTCTTCGGGCTGGGCCGCGGCGGGGGCTTGCGCAGGTTCGGCCGCCGTGGCGGCTTCTGCCGGCTCGGCTTCTTCGGCCGGGACCGCTGCTGCGGGTACGTCTTCGGCTTTCGGTGCGGCCTTGGCACGGCTGGCGCGGCGCCGGACCGGCTTCTCTGGGGCCGTCTCTGCGACCTTCTCTGTGGCCGTCTCCGTGACGGCGGCGTCGTCGGAAGCAGCGGCCGCCTCGGGAGCCTCTGCCGCGGCAGGCGCGTTGGCTTCGGGCTCTTCAGCGAAGGCAGGCAACGGTTCCGGGTCGGCAACAGGCTTGCGGGCACGGGTGCGCCGTGCGGGCGCCTTTACAGCAGTTTCGGGGGCAGCAGTTTCGGGTACGGCGGTTTCGGCGTCGGCTGCTTTGCGGCGCGCGGCGACGGGCTCATCCGAGCCGGCCGCTTCGGCCAGCACCGCGGCTTCAGCCACGGCCTCCGCGGCGGCCGCGGCGTTGACCTTTGCGACGGGCGCCTTCCGGCGGGTCCGGACGGCCCTCTTCGGCGCTGCCGGAGCTTCCGCTTCCGCAGTTGCTTCTGCTTCCCCGGCGGCTACTAGTTCTTCGTTACCGGCTACAACCTGGTCATTATCCATCTGTGGCGACACTCCTGCCCCTGATGCGCCGCCACATTCGGCGCCCGTTGGGGCAAATATGCGTCAACACCCGCAGGCATTGACAGAAGTCAATTGGATACCCTCAGGTTCGCACCGGCAGTGGGGTGCGGCAGCCCTGGAGGGCCGGCGAGATTGTTTTGGAACCCGTTGACCTACACGCCACAACCAGGTGCCGTCCAATGGCATTGCGGGACAGCTGGAATCAGAGGATCCGCAGCTCCCTGCTCATCATTGGCGGTCTTGAAACAAAATCGCCGGACCGGAATCCGGATGTGGATCGGGTTCCAGCCACGATCATTGTCTCACAGGAGCCGCCAAAGCTGGCGTAGGCGGGGCCTGAAGTGCTTTCGGAGCGGCTGGGCAGGGCGGCAGGGGCCGTTCTCCGCCGCTGCCCAGCCTGCGGCGTTAGAATCGGGCCAGAAGAACACGGTCAAGACGATCAAAGGACTCATATTCCATGCCCAGCATCTCCAGCACTGCCGGTGACGCGACCGTACAGCACCCGGGTTCCGGCCCGGCGCCCGCGGACCGCTCCCTTCCCACGATGACCCGCGACCGCCCGTTCGCCTGGCTCCTGCTGATCACCGGCGTCGTTGGCTGGCTCGCTTCCGGCGCCCTGGTGCTGGAGAAGCTGGAGGTCCTGAAGGACCCCAACCACGTCACGGTCTGCGACGTGAACCCGTGGATCTCCTGCGGCCAGGTCATGCAGACGCCGCAGAGTTCTGTGTTCGGCTTCCCGAACATGTTCATCGGCATCGTGGCTTTCGCCGTGATCATCACCACGGCCATGGGCATCCTGGCCGGCGCAAGATTCGCCCGGTGGTACTGGCTGGGGCTGCAGGCGGGCGTGACGCTGGGCTTCGCGTTCGTTATCTGGCTCTGGTCCCAGGCCCTGTACGCCATCCACATCCTCTGCCCGTTCTGCATGATCGTCTGGGCCGTGATGATCCCGTTGTTCGTCTGGGTGAGCGTCCGCAACATCTCCCACGGGGTGATCGCGTTGCCCGCCGGTCCCACCAAGGTGATCGGCGACTCGGGCTGGATCATCACGGCGCTGCTGTACGTCGCCGTCATCGCGACAATCTTCTTCGCCTTCATCCAGGTCTTCATCGGGACCTCCGGCTACTAAGCACTCCCGAACGCCGCGAGATAACAGTTAAGGCCAATGTTCAGCGTGAACATTGGCCTTATCTGTCACCTCGGTGAGGCGAGGGTCCAGGAAATTCCTAGAACCAGATCTTGATCTCGCGCTCGGCGGATTCCACCGAATCCGAGCCGTGGACCAGGTTCTGCTGTACCTTCAGGCCCCAGTCGCGGCCGAAGTCGCCGCGGATGGTGCCGGGCGCCGCCGTCGTCGGGTCCGTGGTCCCGGCGAGGATACGGAAGCCCTCAATCACGCGGTGGCCCTCGAAGATTGCGGCGACCACCGGGCCGCTGAGCATGAACTCAACCAGCGGCTCGTAGAACGGCTTGCCGACGTGCTCCTCGTAGTGCTGCTCGAGCAGCTCGCGGTTCGCATCGACTTTCTTGAGCTCGGCCAGGGTGTAGCCCTTGGCTTCGATCCGGCTCAGGATGGCGCCGGACAGGTTGCGGGCGACGCCGTCGGGCTTGATCAGGACGAGGGTGCGCTCAATGCTCACAGCTGCTCCAATGTGTTGGGGTGGGGTTCGGGTCAAGTCTACGGGGTGCGGCCCAAGCGCCGGGCGCAGGTTCAGTCGCTGGTTCAGGCGCCGTTGCCGGGCGCGGGGCCCTGGGGATGGGCCGCATCCCATTCAGCCTGCTCGCGCTCCCGCTGCGCGGCCTCCCGGTCAATCCGGATGCCGGTCCGGACCCCGTACCACCAGGCCACGGCGAAGAGCGCGCCGACGAGGTACATGGCAGGCTCCACGAGGCCGCCCAGTATCAGGACGAGCTGCAGGATCCAGCCCAGGGCCACTCCCCACGGCTTGGAGAGGACCGCGCAGGTGAAGATGAAGACCAGGCACAGGCCGATCCCCACGGAGAAGACCAGGGCCGCAGGATATTCGTTCCGGTGCAGGCCAAAGACGGCCAGTGTTCCGAAGAGCACCACGAAAGCTTCCAGCAACAGGACCGTGGAGGCGAACATGACCTTCGTGGAACGCCGCTTCTTGGGCATGCCCGGACGCCATTCGCGCTGGGCTTTGGTGAGTTTCGCCATCGCTTACGCGTCCGCCTTTCCGAGCAGGATGCGGGCGTCCGCGACGAGCGTGATGGACCCGGTCACCAGGACGCCGCCGGCGAGTTCGTCATCGGCTTCGGCGCGTTCCACGGCCCATTCGATGGCGTCGTCGAGCTTTGCAGCGACATGGATGTTGTCCTCGCCGAAGCCAAGATCAATGGCGACCTCAGCCAGGTCCTCGGCCGGGACGGCGCGGGGCGAGTTGGACTCGGTGAAGCAGTATTCGGTGGCCAGGCCGCCCAGGGATTCCTTGAGCTGGCGCAGGATCTCCTCGGCGTCCTTTTCCCGCAGCACGCCAACCACCACCACCAGCTTGGTGAAGTTGAAGGCCTCGTGGATGGCCTCGGCGGAGACCCGGATGCCCTCCGGGTTGTGCGCCGCGTCCACGATGATGGTCGGTGAGGTGCGGACCACCTCGAGCCGCCCCGGGGACGTGACAGAGGCAAAGGCCTCCTGCAGGATCTCGGCGTCGATCGCCTTCTCCCCGCCGAAGAACGCTTCCAGCGCGGCAATTGCGACGGCGGCGTTCTCGGCCTGGTGCGCGCCGTGCAGCGGCACCAGCAGGTCCTCGTAGCGGCCGGCGATGCCCTGGATGGTGACCATCTGGCCGCCCACCGCGACGGTGCGGGATTCAACGCCGAACTCCACGCCCTCGAAGCGGAACGGCACGTTGACCTCCTTGGCCTTCTCCAGGAGGACCTGGGCCGCGTCGACGGGCTGCGCCGCGCTGATGAGGAAGCCGCCGGGCTTGATGATGCCGGCTTTCTCAAAGGCGATGTCCCCGGTGGTGTCGCCCAGCAAATCGGTGTGGTCCAGGGAGATCGGGGTGACCACGGCCACCTGGCCGTCGCCGACGTTCGTGGCGTCGGTGATGCCGCCGAGGCCCACTTCGATCACCGCGACGTTGACCGGCTGGTCGGCGAAGACCGCGAAGCCCAAGATGGTCAGGCACTCGAAGTAGGTCAGCCGGGGCTGGCCCGCCGCCTCGAGTTCGCTGTCCACGATCTGCAGGTAGGGCCGGATCTCGTCCCAGATCCGGACGAACGTCTCATCCGGCACCGGGGCGCCGTCGATGCTGATCCGTTCGGTGACCTTGGACAGGTGCGGGCTCGTGTACCGGCCCGTGCTCAGGCCGTGGGCCCGCAGCCCGGCCTCGATCATCCGGGCCGTGGACGTCTTGCCGTTGGTGCCGGTGACGTGGATGATCGGGAACGCCTTGTTCGGCTCCCCCAGGATTTCCATGGCACGGTGCAGCGGGGCGAGCCGAGGTTCCATCTTGTTTTCCGGCGCCCGGCCCAGCAGCTCGGCGTAGACGCTTTCTACGGAGAATTCGTCGGTCATGGTTTAGGCCCCAACTTTCTTTGCAACACTGACCAGCGGTTCCTTGATGTCGGCCGTCACAGTTTCCAGCTCGATGGTCAGGGTTTCGGTCTTGACCAGCGCCGCGTTGGCCAGCAGGGCTTCGACGACGTCCTGCTTGGCCGTGACGGAGGTGCTGATCCGGTCGCTGACATTGAGTCCGGCGTCCTTGCGGGCCTGCTGGATGGCGCGGACCATGTCGCGTGCCAGGCCCTCGGCCTCCAGTTCCGGGGTGACCTCGGTGTTCAGGACCACGAACCCGCCGCCGGGAAGCACTGCGGCGGCCCTTGTGGCAGGACCAGCTCCGGTTCCCTCCGCGGCTTCAGCCACGACGGTTTCCAGGGTGTATTCCTGCGGCTCGAGCTCGAGGCCGCCGGCGGTGACCACCCCGGCTTCGCTGACCGACCAGTCACCGGACTTGGAGCCCTTGATGGCCTGCTGGACGTTCTTGCCCAGGCGCGGGCCGGCGGCCCGGGCGTTGACCACGAGCTTCTGCTCGATGCCGAACTCCTCCGGGGAGGCGGCATCGGCGTCGAGCAGGCGGACCGAGCGCAGGTTCAGTTCATCGGCGACGACGGCGGCAAAGCCTCCCAGCGCGTCCGCGCCGGGAGCCACGACCGTGAGTTCCTGCAACGGCAGGCGCACGCGCAGGTTCGCGGCCTTGCGCAGCGAGGAGCCGGTGGAGCAGATCTGCTGCACACGGTCCATCGCTTCGACCAGTCCCGGGTTGGCCGGGAACAGTCCGGCGTCCGGCCAGTCGGCCAGGTGCACGGAGCGCCCCCCGGTGAGGCCTCGCCAGATCTCCTCGGAAACCAGCGGCAGCAGGGACGCGGCCACGCGGGAGACGGTTTCCAGTGCGGTGTAGAGCGCGTCGAAGGCATCAACGCTCTCGTCGAAGAAGCGCTGGCGGCTGCGGCGGACGTACCAGTTGGTGAGCATGTCAAGGTAGCTGCGCAGTTCGTCGCAGGCGCCGGAGATGTCGTAGCTGTCCAGCTGGGCGGTCATGTTCCGGACGAGGTCCCCGGTGTTGGCCATGAGGTACTGGTCCAGGGTGTCGGCGTAGCCGTCATAGCGGAGCTTGGCGTCATACCCTGTCCCGCCGTTGGAAGCGTTCGTGTACAGCGTGAAGAAGCTGTACACGTTCCACAGCGGCAGGATGACCTGGCGGACGCCGTCGCGGATGCCTTGCTCGGTGACCACAAGGTTGCCGCCGCGCAGGATGGGGCTGGACATCAGGAACCAGCGCATGGCGTCGGAGCCGTCGCGGTCCAGGACCTCGGAGACGTCCGGGTAGTTGCGCAGGCTCTTGGACATCTTCTGCCCGTCCGAGCCCAGCACGATGCCGTGGCTGATGACGTTGCGGAAGGCCGGGCGGTCGAACAGCGCGGTGGAGAGGATGTGCAGCATGTAGAACCAGCCGCGGGTCTGGCCGATGTACTCGACGATGAAGTCCGCCGGGTTGTGGGTGTCGAACCATTCCTCGTTCTGGAACGGGTAGTGCACCTGGCCGTAGGGCATGGACCCGGAGTCGAACCAGACGTCCAGGACGTCCTCGACCCGGCGCATGACGGACTGGCCCTCCTCCGGGGTGCGGGGGTCATCCGGGTTCGGGCGGGTCAGCTCATCGATGAAGGGTCGGTGCAGGTCCACCTGGCCGGCCTTGTTCAGCGGCAGGCGGCCGAAGTCGGCTTCGATCTCGGCCAGGGAGCCGTAGACGTCGGTGCGGGGGTAGTCGGGGTCCGTGGACTGCCAGACCGGGATGGGGCTGCCCCAGTAGCGGTTGCGGCTGATGGACCAGTCGCGGGCGTTGGCGAGCCACTTGCCGAACTGGCCGTCCTTGACGTTGCCCGGGATCCAGTTGATGTCCTGGTTGAGCTCGGACATGCGGTCCTTGAACTTGGTGACCTCGACGTACCAGGAGGACACCGCGCGGTAGATCAGCGGGTTGCGGCAGCGCCAGCAGTGCGGGTAGCTGTGCTCGTAGCTGGCCTGGCGGACCAGGCGGCCCTGGGCGCGGAGCACCTGGGTGATGGGCTTGTTGGCCTCGAACACCTGCAGCCCGGCGATTTCGGCGAGGTCGCCGTGGCCGAAGAGCGGGAGGAATTTGGCGCCTTCGTCGACCGAGAGGACCACCGGGATGCCGGCCTCTTCACAGATTTTCTGGTCGTCTTCGCCGTAGGCCGGTGCCTGGTGGACGATGCCGGTGCCGTCGGTGGTGGTGACGTAGTCGGCCTCGAGGAAGCGCCAGGCGTTCTCGGTGCCGTACTTTTCGGCGTCGTGGAAGTAGTCCCAGAGCGGCTCGTAGCTCAGGCCGTCGAGCTCGGCGCCGGTGTGGCGGGAGGTGATGGCGGCTTCCGCGGCGGCGGCGCCCTCGGCCCCGTCACCGTAGCCGAGGTCCTTGGCGTAGGCGCCAAGGAGGTCAGCGGCGAGCAGGAAGCTGCCCGTGACGGGCGCTTCGGCTGCCGCGGCCTTGATCCCGTGCGGGCCGGCCGGCAGGACCACGTAGCTGATGTCGGGCCCGACGGCGAGCGCCAGGTTCGTGGGCAGCGTCCAGGGCGTGGTGGTCCAGGCGAGCGCCTGCACCCCGGCGAGCTGCCGCGACAGCTCCGATTCACCCGCCGTGATGGGGAACGTGACCGTGACGGTCTGGTCCTGGCGGTTCTTGTAGACGTCGTCGTCCATGCGCAGCTCATGGTTGGACAGCGGCGTCTCGTCCTTCCAGCAGTACGGCAGGACGCGGTAGCCGTTGTACGTGAGGCCCTTTTCGTGGAGCTGCTTGAAAGCCCACAGCACGGACTCCATGTACTCGACGTTGAGCGTCTTGTAGTCGTTCTCGAAGTCCACCCAGCGCGCCTGGCGGGTGACGTAGCTCTTCCACTCGTCGGCGTACTTCATGACGGAGGCGCGGCAGGCGTCGTTGAACTTGTCGATGCCCATGGCCTCGATCTGGGTCTTGTCCGTCATGCCAAGCTGCTTCATGGCTTCCAGCTCGGCGGGAAGGCCGTGCGTGTCCCAGCCGAAGCGTCGCTCGACGCGTCGGCCGCGCTGGGTCTGGTAGCGGCCCACGAGGTCTTTGGCGTAGCCGGTCAGGAGATGGCCGTAGTGCGGCAGGCCGTTGGCGAAGGGCGGACCGTCGTAGAAGACGAATTCGTTGCTGCCGTCTTTGCCAGCATCGCGCTGGTCGATGCTGGCCTGGAAGGTGCCGTCCTGGTCCCAGTATTTGAGGATGCGCTCTTCGATCTCCGGGAACTTCACGGAGGCCGGAACACCAGAGGTGTGGGAAGCGGAGGTGGTGGAGCCGGCGCCTGCGGCGGCGGCCTTGGGGTAATAAGTCATCTCGACATCCTGGGTTGAGCTGGTGAACACATGTATTCATTCAGGATGCGAGGACGGCCCCTGCACTGTCTTTTGACAACAACTGTCTTTCGACAACACCGGCACCGCGGTACCACCTCACTTACCGCCACCGGACCGCACCTTTTCGAGAAAGGGGCTGCACCGGCGTCGGCCGCTCATTACTGCTGTGACGGGCTTACCCGTCCGGTTCTACTGGCCCTGGCACGCTCAGTGGGACTGAGTCTGCACCGCACGCGGGGGTGTTCTTCCGGAAGCTCACCGGTGATGGCCGGGTCAAAGCTGCTAAGTCGATGGTACCGGAGAAAATACGGGCTTTCACAGCGCAGCAAACTCCGCTGCCAGGGGCGACGCCGGCGGCCCGACTACATAGACTCGTGCCATGACCGTCCCGCCGCCTCGGGCCGACCCGTGAAGAGCCGCAGCTCAAGCCGCCGCTGGCACCTGTCCTCCGCCCTCTGCGCCGCGCCCGTGGTGGTGGTGTCCGTGTTCCGGGCGGTCCCGGCGCCGTGGCCGGCGCCTGTGGTCCAGCTCG
Source organism: Arthrobacter sp. P4_F10 (assembly GCF_056401435.1). NCBI lineage: Bacteria > Bacillati > Actinomycetota > Actinomycetes > Micrococcales > Micrococcaceae > Arthrobacter > Arthrobacter sp. P4_F10. Next base: position 37,073 of record NZ_JBFUJJ010000015.1, on the reverse strand, counting down.
TGGCCTTCACACCCTGGTTCGTGCTCCCCGCCGGCGCCGCCCTCCTGCTGGCGTTGCCGGCACGGCGTCCCTGGGCGGCCCTCCCGGCCGGTGCCCTCCTGGCCCTCCAGCTGCTCTGGCTGTTCCCGCCGGACCGGGTGGCGGACCGGTTCCTGGCCCGGCAGGCCGATCCGCCGCATGGAGAGCAACAGAGCACAGGGCAGGAACAGGCCGCGACACGCCCGCCGGCGGCGGAACTGAAGGTCATGACCCTCAACGCCTGGAAGGGCCAGGCGGACGCCGCGGAGGTGGTTCGGCTGGTGCGGGAAAACGGCGTCTCGCTCCTTGCCGTCCAGGAACTCTCCCCGGCCCTGGAAAAACGGCTGGATGCTGAGGGGCTGGGCGCGCTGCTTCCGCACCGGATCAGCCGCTCGAGGGACGGCGCGGGCGGCGGAGCCGTGTACTCCTCCCGCCCGATCGTTCCGTTGGACTCCGTGGACGGTTCCGCCTTCCACACGCCCACGGTGCAGTTGGAGCTCGACGCCGGCGGCCGGCCGGTCTCCCTTGCCGTGACCAACGTGCACACCAAGGCTCCGGTCTGGGGCCGGGCCGGGCAGTGGCGGAGCGAATTGGCCGCCCTGGGCCGCCTTGCCGCCCGTCGGGGCAACCTGCTGCTGCTGGGCGACTTCAACGCCACCCTCGACCACGCCGAGTTCCGCCAGATGCTTCAGGGGCCGGAGGGGGCCGGGCCTGGCGGCCCCCTCGTCGACGCCGGGGCAGCGGCCCTGGCCCGCCTGGTTCCGACCTGGCCCATGGATGGCCCCCCGCTGCCGGGCGTGGTGATCGACCACATCGTGACTGGCCCGCAGGTTCGCAGCGGCGGCTATTCCGTGCTGCCGGTAGCCGGGACGGACCACGCGGCGGTTCTGGCCACGCTGTCCGTCCCGGCGGAGGACTAGCTGCGCGGCAGTTTCATGCCGGACTCGGCCATCACGTCCCGGAGCCGGTCCGGGTAATCCGTGATCAGCCCATCCACACCCGCACCGATGAGCGCGCGCATGGTGGGCTTGTCATCGACGGTCCACGGAATGACCTGCATGCCTGCCGCGTGGGCGCGGCGGACCATGTCGGCGGTGGCGTACGGGACATAGCCCGGATCCGTCACGGCGCCGTTCTGCGGCGTGCCGTGCACCGGAGAGACTGCGTCGAAGCCAAGGGAAGAGGCCGCCGCGACGAGGTCACCGCCGAAGTCATCGGCGTCGATTCCGCCCAGCCACGGCGACTTGCCGGGCTGGCCCGCCTGGAGGAAGTCCTTGTTGGTCAGGGCCACAGTGCGGATCTGCGGATCGCGCTGCTGGACCAGGCGCAATGCACCCCAATCAAAGCTCTCAATCGAGACACGGCTCTGCATGTGGGCTGCCGTGATTTCGCGGAGAGCGACGTCGACGAACTGCTCGCGCGGTGCGGTTTCCTGCGGCGCGCCGGCCTCCACCTTGGTTTCGATGTTGAACTTCACCTGGCTGGCGCGGTAGGAGTCCGCCAACGCGAAGACCTCGGCCAGCGTGGGCATCTTTGCGCCCGGGGAGGCAACCTGGCCCGGGAACTGGGGAAGCGTGAGGCTGCCGCAGTCCAGGCTGCGGACCTGCGCGAACGTCAGGTCCCTGACGTACTTGCCGACGTAGGGGAACTGGGGGTCGTTCGGTGTGACAGGAGCCGTGTCCAGGCACTTCTGGCCGCTGATCTTGCGGTCGTGGGTGATGACCTCGTGGCCGTCCTTGGTGATCTGGAGGTCAAGCTCGAGGGTGGAGACGCCGGTCTCGATCCCCTTGGCGAAGGACGCCAGGGTTGACTCGACAGTCAGGCCGATGCCGCCGCGGTGGGCCTGGAGATCGAAGTGGTTGTCCTGGCCGTTGGCGTTGGTGTCGGCCGCGGGGGCCTGGACCGCGTTTGCCTGGGCCGAGGTGGCGAGCAGCAGGGCTGCGCTGAGTACGGCAGCGCCGAGCTTCGTCGGGGTTCGCATGGGAAAGTTCTCCACTCTGGTGGTGTGCAGTTGCACGGGCCACCCTGCCCCGCCGCGGCCAACTCCGGACCAGCGCAGCCTGACCGGCACACGACGCCACGGTGAACGGCCGGAGTCGCCGCCGGACGTCCCGGCCCACGCGGCTGGACCTAAGCCCAGACCTGCCCTACTGGCTCTTGCGGATCAGCTTGTAGTTGGCCGCCTGGGCCACCGGGCGGATCACGATCTGGTCCAGGTTGATGTGGTGCGGCGCCACGACGGCGTAGCGGACCACATCGGCGACGTCGGCGGCCGTCAGTGGCTTCTCGACTCCCGCGTAGACCTTGGCTGCCGCGTCCTGGTCGCCGAGGCGGTTGAGGGCGAACTCCTCGGTCTGCACCAGGCCGGGGGCCACCTCGATCACGCGGAGGTTGTGCTCGGCCTCTTCGAGCCGCAGGGCGCCGGTCAGGGCGTGCTGGGCGAACTTGGCCGCGTTGTAGCCGCCGCCGCCCTCGTAGGCCGAGAGCCCGGCGGTGGAGGTCAGGTTCAGCACGGTGCCCTCGCCGCAGGCACGCAGCATGGGCAGGAACGCGCGGATGAGCTTCATGCTGCCCAGCACGTTGACCTGGAACATCCATTCCCAGTCCTCGGTCTTGGCTCCGGCAACCTTGTCGGCGCCGCGGGCACCGCCGGCGATGTTGATCAACGTGTCGATGCCGCCGGCCCGGGTCACCTCCTCGAGCAGCCGGGCCACATCGGCGTCGTCGGTCACGTCGGCGGGAAGCGCGATGGCACCGGTTTGGGCGGCGAGCGCCTCGAGCCGGTCGGCGCGGCGGGCGACGGCGAAGACGGTCCAGCCTTCCTTGCGGAGCGCACGCACCGTGGCGTCGCCGATTCCGGTGCTGGCGCCGGTGACTACTGCTGCTTTGGCTGCTGTTGCGCTGACTTCTTTTGCGCTGTTGTCGATTCCCTCAGTCATGGCACCACCCTAACGGCAACGCCGGGCTCATTTCCTACTGTTGCTGCTGTGCTCCAGGAACTCCTGCAGCACCCGGGCATGGTTGGTCTCCGGGTCCCGCGCACCGAACAGCAGGGTCACTTTCCCGTGCTCGGCCGCGAGTCCGTAGAGCGTCTGCACGGCGGGGTTGGTTTCCAGCTCCGCCTCGTAGGCCGCCCGGAAGTCCGCGAACCGTTCCTGCATGTGCCCGAACTCCTTGCGCAGCGGCGGGGACGGTGCCACGTCCTTGAGCCAGAGCTCCAGTTGGGCCCGTTCCTTGCTGACTCCCCGCGGCCAGAGCCGGTCCACCAGGACCCGGCAGCCGTCGTCGTCGGAAGGGTCATCATAGATGCGCTTGATCGCAAATCTGGCCCCAGATTTCTCCATAGTGCTGGACATTAGTGCAGTGGATTGCCCTCGCATAGTGCGGTTCATTGCAGTGGACTGCAGTCGGGACTGAAAAGAACTGCAAGAATTGACCCATGGCTGAAGACAATCAGGGTACAGACACGCCCACCACCGCCCCCATCAACGTTCCGGACAAGCCCGCCTTGGAGGGGCTGGAAGAGGCGCTCACGCAGCGCTGGCTTGACGAAGGGACCTACAAGTTCAACCCGGACACCACCCGGGAGCAGGTCTACTCGATCGACACTCCCCCGCCCACGGCGTCGGGATCCCTTCACGTCGGACACATGTTCTCGTACACGCAGACCGACGTCCTGGCGCGCTACCAGCGCATGACCGGCAAGAACGTGTTCTACCCCATGGGCTGGGACGACAACGGCCTGCCCACGGAGCGCCGCGTGCAGAACTACTACGGCGTGCGCTGCGACCCCACCGTCACGTACGACGCCGGCTACCGCCCCCCGGCCGAGCCGGCCAAGAACCAGCGCGACTTCGACGTCATCTCGCGCCGGAACTTCATCGAGCTGTGCGAAGAGCTCGCGGTCGAGGACGAGAAGGTCTTCGAGCACCTCTTCCGGACCCTCGGCCTGTCCGTGGACTGGGACCTGACCTACCGGACCATCGATGACAAGTCCCGCGCGATCTCGCAGCGGGCCTTCCTGGCCAATCTGGCCGCCGGCGACGCCTACATGGCCGAGGCGCCTACGCTGTGGGATGTCACGTTCCGCACCGCGGTGGCCCAGGCCGAACTTGAGGACCGCGAAGTCGCGGGCGCCTACTACCGCTACCCGTTCTTCACCGAAGACGGCGAGAAGATTTACATCGAGACCACCCGCCCCGAGCTGCTGGCCGCCTGCGCCGCGCTCGTGGCGAACCCCGACGACGAGCGCTACAAGCCGCTGTTCGGCAAGAAGGTCACCTCCCCCCTGTTCGGCGTCGAGGTAGAGGTCAAGGCCCACCCGCTCGCCAAGGCGGACAAGGGCTCCGGCGCCGCCATGGTCTGCACCTTCGGCGACCTCACCGACGTCACCTGGTGGCGCGAACTGCAGCTGCCCACCCGCGCCATCGTGGGCCGCGACGGCCGCATCATCGGCGAGACCCCGGACTGGATCACCACCGAAGAAGGCCGCGCCAACTTCGCGGCTATCGCCGGCAAGACGGTGTTCAGCGCCAAGGAAGGCGTGGTGGAGCTCCTGGCCGCCGCGGAACTGCTCGACGGCGAGCCCAAGAAGATCATGCACCCCGTGAACTTCTTCGAGAAGGGCGACAAGCCCCTCGAGGTCGTCACCTCACGCCAGTGGTACATCCGCAACGGCGGCCGCGACGAGGACCGCCGCGAACGGCTGATCGGCCGCGGCAACGAGATCGAGTTCCACCCCGCCTTCATGCGCTCCCGCTACGAGAACTGGATCTCGGGGCTCAACGGCGACTGGCTCGTGTCCCGCCAGCGCTTCTTCGGCGTGCCGGTACCGGTCTGGTACCCCCTGGATGCCGACGGCAACCCCGAATACGACGCCCCGATCGTCCCGTCCGACGCGCAGCTCCCCGTGGATCCCGCGGCGGACGCCGCCCCGGGCTACGAAGAAGCCCAGCGCGATGTGCCGGGCGGCTTCACCGGCGACGCTGACGTCCTCGACACCTGGGCCACGTCCTCGCTGACGCCGCAGATCGTGGGCGGCTGGAGCACCGACGAGGCACTGTTCGCCAAGGTCTACCCCTTCGACGTGCGCCCGCAGGGGCACGACATCATCCGGACCTGGCTCTTCTCCTCCGCCGTCCGCGCCGATGCGCTGCAAAACACGGCGCCGTGGAAGCACGCGGCCATCTCCGGCTGGATCCTGGACCCGGACCGGAAGAAGATGTCCAAGTCCAAGGGCAACGTCATCGTGCCCACCGATGTCCTCGAGGAGTACGGCTCGGACGCGGTGCGCTACTGGGCGGCATCGGCCAAACTCGGCGCGGACACCGCCTACGAAATCGCGCAGATGAAGATCGGCCGCCGCCTGGCCATCAAACTGCTCAACGCCTCCAAGTTTGTCCTGAACCTCGGTGCCACCGAGGACTCCGTCGTTTCCGGCGACGTGTCCGTGCTGAGCAACCCGCTGGACCGGGCCGTCCTGGCCCAGCTCGCCGATGTTGTCGCCCAGGCCACCAAGGCGTTCGAGGGCTACGACTACGCCCGGGCCCTGCAGATCACGGAGAGTTTCTTCTGGAACTTCACGGACGACTACGTGGAGCTCATCAAGGACCGTGCCTATGGTGCGGCCGGCGAGGAGCAGCAGGCGTCCGTGCTGGCCGCGCTGGCGACAAGCCTGGACACCCTCCTGCGGCTCTTCGCGCCGTTCCTTCCGTTCGCCACGGAGGAGGTCTGGAGCTGGTGGCGCACCGGTTCCGTGCACCGCGCCCAGTGGCCGTCCGCCGTCGCGGTCGACGGCGACACGACCCTCCTGGCCACGGTCGGCACCGCGCTCAGCGGCATCCGCAAGGCCAAGTCCGAGGCGAAGGTCAAGCAGCGCACCGAGGTGCTGTCAGCGACGATCACGGCCTCGGAATCCCTCACGACGCAGCTGAAGGCCGGTCTCGGCGACCTCAAGGCCGCCGCCAACGCGCGCGAGCTGGCGCTGGTCGCCGGTGAGGGAGAACTCAGTGTGAGTGACGTCGTACTGGCTCCGGCCGAGCCGCCGGCCCAGGCGTAAGGCCTGCGGCCACATCGATACCGAGGAAGAGGGCCCTCGGCCCGGCCCAGGCCGGGCCGAGGGTTCTCTTTTGTTTACCAGGTCTTTGCCGTCCGGGCGCCTCAGATTTTGAAGGACGTCTCGAAGCGCGTCAGCACCGGCGGAGCGGCCAGGAGCTCTCCCAGCCCGCTCGCGCCGTCGCCGGCCCGCCAGGTGCGGTAGGCCTCGTCGTGCTCCAGCGACGCCCACTGTTCCACCACGAGAACGTGCGCCGGATCCGTGCTGTCAACCAGCACATCGACGCCGAGGCAGCCGTCAAACGCCCGGGTAGCGGAAAGGATGTCGCGGAGCACGGCCGCGGCCGTGGACACGGCTTCGGTTTTGAAGTTCAGGTCAAAATGGGCGGTGATGGGCATGGTGCTCCAATGATCGGGGTGGGCTCAGGACACAGGACGCCGCCAGGCGGGATGCTTCACATCACGGCACCCGGACCGCTGCCTGCCAACAGAGGCAACACCGTTGCCACAGGGCTTGTTCCTTCGGTCCCGATCCGCCGGCCGGCTTCCGCTGCTAGACGCCGGATTCCCGGCTGTGCCGTTCCGCTTCGCTGATCGCCCAGGCCGCGTTGACGAGGCCGATGTGGCTGAACGCCTGCGGGAAGTTGCCCAGCAGCTCGCTGCTGTCCGGGGCGACCTCTTCGGCCATCAGGCCCAGGTCGGTGGCAAACGCGGCCGCCCGTTCGAAGACAGCCCGGGCGTGTTGGGTGCGTCCGGCCAGGGCCAGGGCGTGCGCCAGCCAGAAGGTGCACAGCAGGAACGTGCCCTCTTCCCCTGCCATGCCGTCGTCGGCGAGGTAGCGGTACACGAGGCCGCGGGGGTCCGTGAGCCGCTCCTCGATAGCCTCAATCGTGGCGATCATGCCGGGATCGTCCGCCGGCAGGAATCCCACGATGGCGAGCATCAGGGCAGAAGCATCGAGATCGTCGGATCCGTAGGCCTGGGTGTAGGCGTTCGCTGCTTCGCTCCATCCCTCAGTGCGGATGGACGCCGCGATCGCGTCCCGCGCCTCGGTCCAGTGCGGAACTTTTTCTGTTGACTGCAGGATGCCGGCGAGGGAGATGGCGCGGTCCACGGCAACCCAGCACATGAGCTTGGAGTGCAGGTAGTGGCGCCGCTCCCCGCGGACTTCCCAGATGCCGTGATCGGTGGACTTCCAGCGCGCGGCGGCAGTGTCCGCGGCGTCGGCAAGGAACTTCCGTGTCTCCGGTGCCAGTTCCGCGAGGTATTCCGGCAAGGTGGCGGCGGCGTCGAGAAGTTCGCCGTAAACGTCGAGTTGGCGCTGGTTCCAGGCGCCGTTGCCCACCCGGACCGGGGTGCTGGCGCGCCACCCCGGCAGGTGGCCGAGCGCGCGTTCGGGGAGTTCACGTTCCCCGCCGATGCCGAACATGATCTGCAGTTCCTCGCCTCCGGCCAGCTGGCTGGCCGCCGCGGTGGCCAGGAATTGGAAGAACTTCCCGGCCTCGTCCGGGCAGGCCGCCACCCAGAGGGCCTGCAGGGTCATGCTGGCGTCCCGGATCCAGCTGTAGCGGTAGTCCCAGTTGCGCGTGCCGCCGGCCACCTCCGGCAGCGACGTGGTCGGGGCGGCGACGATCGCGCCACTCGGGTAGTAGCTCAGCGCCTGCAGGACCCTTCCGCTGCCGGCCACGAGCTCTTGCCAGGGGCCGCGGTAGTTCTGGTGCATCCCGGACCAGCTGGTCCAGCCCTGCACGCTGTCCTCGAGCCTGCRCCCAATCTCATCCTGGCTCCAGAACACGGGGGCACCGTGCCCGCCGGGATGGAAGTCTCCGGACCCGGAGTGGTGGGCCCGGGAGTGGAGGGCAAAGCCTGCAACGTCGCCGGCGCGGAGGCTCAGTCGTGCGTGCACTGTGTCGGTGCCGGCGTCGGTGCTGGTGTCGGCGCCGGCGCCGGTGCTGGTGTCGGTGCCCGGCCGGAACGCCGCCGGGGTCGAGACCGACAGGACCACATCCCCCGCGCGGATGAGGAGACCGCCGTCGGCCGCGGTGAGAAGTGGCCTCGCGAGGCCGTAGTCGGGTCGGGCGCACAGGACGATGTCGACGTCGACGGAACCCTGCGTGCAGGACACCTGGCGCAGGAGGGTGCCCGGGGAGTCCGCCCCGAGCTCGTGGCCGCGCCGGCCGTCCCCGAGGGCGAGGGCATCTGTGACGGTCATGCACCCGCCGGCGGTGATGTGGGTGGTTTCCAGGACCAGCGTGGGTCCGAGGTAGCGCCTTGTCGAGGTGTGGGCGCCGGCGGGCCGGATCGACCAGAATCCCGCGTCCGGGCCGAGGAGCCGGCCGAACACGGAGGGGCTGTCAAAGCGGGGGAAGCAAAGCCAGTCCACAGAACCCGCCGCGCTGACCAGAGCACCGGAGCGGCAGTCGGACAGGAGTGCGTAGTCCGCGATTGGTTCACCGCTCTGGAAACTGCTCATGGGGCACACTCTGGCCAGTTTTTGGGCAAAGGGGAAGCCCCATCAGCGTTTAGCCGTTGGTGGGGCTTCGACTTTTCGATTGTCACGTGACGTCTTAGACAATCTGGCGGGATCCTTAGACTTTCAGGTCTTCCTACCTCGTCACTGGTAGCCATCATCTGACTTTGCCGAAGGCTGCGTCGGATGAGTGTCACTGAATCTTTGGTTCCTGCGTCCCTCTTCTTTCGAAGTGGGTAAGTTCTATTGTTGTCCCCCCGTCTGGCATACACAAGAGCCCCGGCAGAACTACATCGGAGTAGTTCTGCCGGGGCTCCTGGCAGGCCGGGCAGAGTACCCGGCGCGGTGTCTTCAGGCCTAGTTGAAGACCGGGCTTTCGGTCCGGCTGCGCTTGATTTCGAAGAAGTAGGGGAAGGAAGCCAGGGTCACGGTGGCGTCCCAGATCCGTCCGGCTTCCTCGCCGCGCGGGATGCGGGTCAGGACCGGGCCGAAGAAGGCCGTGCCGTTGAAGGCGACGACGGGCGTGCCCACGTCCTGTCCGACCAGGGAGATGCCTGCCTCATGGCTGGTGCGGAGCTGCGCATCGAATTCGTCGCTCTGGCCGGCGGCCGCAAGCTCGGCCGGCAGTCCCGCCTCGGCCAGCGACTTGGCGATGACCTCGTCGACATCCTTGTTGCCCTCGTTGTGGATCTTGGTGCCCATGGAGTCGTAGAGCGGCTTGATGTACTGCGCGCCATGCTGTTCAGCGGCGGCAGTGATGACGCGGACGGGAGCCCACGCCTTCTTCATGAACTCCCTGTACTGCTCGGGCAGCTCCTCGCGGCCCTCATTGAGCACGGCGAGGCTCATCACATGCCACTCGGTCTTGATGTCACGGACTTCTTCCACTTCGCCGATCCAGCGGGAGGTAACCCAGGCGAACGGGCACATCGGGTCGAACCAGAAGTCGGCTTTGTTGGTCATGGTTTCAGGCACAGGTGTTCTCCTTAAGGAAGTCTGGGGGATGCGCTGAGGCAGATCACCTACACGGCGCGCCAAGGATCATAGCGACCGGTACGGGTTGTTTATTCCCGTGCTGGCCTGGTCCGGATCAGGCGGACTTGCGGCGCTTGACGTCGTGGGCGATCATCGTGGGCGCTGCCTTCTTGGTCACGACCTCTTCCGTGATTACGACGCTCGCGACGTCGTCACGGCTGGGGAGGTCGAACATGACCGGGAGCAGCACTTCCTCCATGATGGCGCGGAGCCCTCGGGCTCCGGTGCCGCGCTCCAGCGCCTGGTCGGCAATGGTGTTCAGGGCCTCGTCCTCGAAGATGAGCTCGACGCCGTCGAGCTGGAACATCTTCTGGTACTGCTTGACGAGGGCATTCTTCGGCGTGGACAGGATCTGGATGAGCGCGGCGCGGTCCAGGTTCGAGACGGTCGTGATGACGGGCAGCCGGCCGATGAATTCCGGGATCAGCCCGAACTTGAGCAGGTCTTCCGGCATGACCTCGCCGTAGGAATCCGTGGTGTTCTTGACCTCGTTGAGCGGGGCGCCGAAGCCGATGCCCTTGCGTCCGGAACGCGAACCGATGATGTCCTCGAGCCCCGCGAAAGCTCCGGCCACGATGAACAGCACGTTGGTGGTGTCAATCTGGATGAATTCCTGGTGCGGGTGTTTGCGTCCGCCCTGCGGCGGGACCGAGGCCACAGTACCTTCGAGAATTTTCAGGAGCGCCTGCTGCACGCCCTCGCCCGAGACATCCCGGGTGATGGACGGGTTTTCGCTCTTGCGTGAGATCTTGTCGATCTCATCGATGTAGATAATGCCCTGCTCGGCCTTCTTGACGTCATAGTCGGCGGCCTGGATCAGCTTGAGGAGGATGTTCTCAACATCCTCACCGACGTAACCGGCCTCCGTCAGGGCCGTGGCGTCGGCCACGGCGAACGGGACGTTGAGGCGGCGGGCCAGGGTTTGGGCCAGGTAGGTCTTGCCGCAGCCGGTGGGGCCGATCAGCAGGATGTTGGACTTAGCGATCTCGACGTCGTCGTGGTGCACGCCGTCGGCGAGGCTGCCGCTCTTCGGCGCGTGGCCGGCCTGGATCCGCTTGTAGTGGTTGTACACCGCGACGGCAAGCGACCGCTTGGCGGGTTCCTGGCCAATCACATATTCCTGCAGGAAATCAAAGATCTCGCGGGGCTTGGGCAGCTCGAAACTGCCCAGGTCAGCTACTTCCGCGAGTTCTTCTTCGATGATCTCGTTGCAGAGTTCGATGCACTCGTCGCAGATGTAGACGCCGGGCCCGGCAATGAGCTTGCGGACCTGCTTCTGGCTCTTTCCGCAGAAAGAACACTTCAGCAGATCAGTGCTCTCGCCAATCCGAGCCATGTGTGAACCCCTTTAGTAGCTTGCTGCTGCCTGTGACATGTTCCACTCTAGGTCACTTTGGGCCTGTTGGGTGGAAAGCGGACGCCGGTGCGGCCAAGTGAAAGTGCCGCACCGGCGCGTCGCGAATTGCTGATTAGCGCGCGATTGCCTGGGGCTTGATCTTGCGGGAATCGAGGACCTGGTCAATGAGGCCGTACTGCATGGCCTCGGCGGCCGTGAGGATCTTGTCCCGCTCGATGTCGTTGTTGACCTGTTCCGGCGTTCGGCCGGAGTGCTTGGCCAGCGTGTCCTCAAGCCAGGACCGCATGCGCATGACCTCGGCGGCCTGGATCTCCAGGTCCGAGGCCTGCCCGCCCTGTCCGCCGGACAGTGAGGGCTGGTGGATCAGCACGCGGGCGTTCGGCAGCGCGAGGCGCTTGCCCGGCGTGCCGGCCGCGAGCAGCACGGCGGCGGCGCTGGCCGCCTGGCCGAGGCAGACGGTCTGGATCTCGGGCCGGATGTACGTCATGGTGTCGTAGATCGCGGTCATGGCGGTGAAGGAGCCGCCCGGGGAGTTGATGTAGAGCGTGATGTCGCGGTCCGGGTCCGTGGACTCGAGCACCAGCAGCTGGGCCATCACGTCGTCGGCCGAGGCGTCGTCGACCTGGACGCCGAGGAAGATGATGCGGTCCTCGAACAGCTTGGTGTACGGGTCCTGGCGCTTGAAGCCGTAGGGGGTGCGCTCTTCGAACTGGGGCAGCACGTAGCGGCTGCTCGGCAGGTTGCCGGCAGTCGAACCGAAGTTGTAGTTCATGTTCATTGCTCCTGAATTCATTGCTGTCTACCTGCCGGTCAGTTCTCGGTGGCTGTCGCAGCGCCGCCGGCGTTGCCGGAGCCATTGGCGTTGGTTCCGCCGCCGCCGGCCACGGATCCGGCGTGCGCCGCGATCTTGTCGAAGAAGCCGTATTCGAGGGCTTCCGGGGCCGTGAACCACTTGTCGCGGTCGTTGTCCTTGAGGATGGTGTCCACGCTCTGGCCGGTCTGGTCAGCGGTCAGCTCGGCCATGACCTTCTTCATGTGCAGGATCAGCTCGGCCTGGATCTTGATGTCCGACGCCGTGCCGCCGATGCCGCCGGAGGGCTGGTGCATGAGGATGCGGGCGTTGGGGGTGGCGTAGCGTTTGCCCTTGGTGCCGGAGGAGAGCAGGAACTGGCCCATGGACGCGGCGAGGCCGGTGGCAACCGTGACAACATCGTTCGGGATGAACTGCATGGTGTCGTAGATGGCCATGCCGGCGGTGACGGAGCCGCCGGGTGAGTTGATGTAAAGGTAGATGTCCCTTTCAGGATTTTCCGCCGAGAGCAGCAGCAGCTGGGAGCAGATCGCGTTGGCGTTATCGTCGCGGACCTCGGAGCCGAGCCAGATGATGCGCTCTTTCAGCAGGCGGTTGTAAATGTAGTTATCCTGGGCTGCCGGATCGACCGTGGCCATCCGGGGTGCCCCTGCTTGCTGTGACATATGTACTTACCTCTCGCTGGCGACGGTGACGCCATTGGACGACATCACTGAACTTTCCTACAGCGACACTAACCGTTTTCACGCCCGCTTTGTTCGCTGGCGCCGGGCTGTTCGCTGACGGCGCACGATTGCCGGGACCGCGCAAGCCGGGTCCCGGAGGCACGGCCTTCGCGGCGCTTAACTGGCTGCGTCAACAGGACACGGCCGGCAGGCGGGGGGCTTAAAACGAACGGCCCCCGGATCGGTGATCCGGGGGCCGTCAGCGGCAATGCTAGAACTTCACTGCTGCGGGGTCATCGCTCGGCGTGGCCTCGGTGGCTGCATCCTCTGCGGTTGCTTCCTCAACGGGCTCGGCGGCCGGGGCTGCCTCGTCGCCGGGGCGGACGAAATCGCTCAGGTCAACCTTGTTGCCCTCGGAGTCGGTAACCTCGGCCTGGCCCAATACGACGGCCAGTGCCTTGCGGCGGCGGACCTCGGAAACCATCATGGGAACCTGGCCGCTCTGATCGATGATCTGGGCGAACTGGTTCGGGTCCATGCCGTACTGGCTGGCGGTGGTGACGATGTAGTCGATCAGCTCGTTCTGGCTGACGTTGACTTCTTCCTTTTCGGCGATTGCGTCAAGGATGATCTCGTTCTGGAAGGCGCGCTCGGTGTTGGCCTTGACTTCGGCGCGGTGCTCCTCGGTGTCGTGCTCGCCTTCACCGTGGGCGTTTTCGGCGTTGAAGTGCTGCTCAAGCTGCTCTTCAACGATCGATGCCGGGACGGGAACCTCAACGAGCTCAACGAGCTTGTCCAGGACCTTGTCGCGGGCCTCGACGCCCTGGTCCACAACCTTGGACTCGGCGGCCTGCTTGGCGAGGTCCTCACGGAGTTCGGCCAGGGTGTCGAATTCGCTGGCGAGCTGGGCGAAGTCGTCGTCGGCGACGGGGAGTTCGCGCTCCTTGACGGCCTTGACGGTGACCTTGACCTGGGCGGACTCGCCGGCGTGCTCGCCGCCAACCAGCGTGGTGTCGAAGATGGCGTCCTCGTCGGCGCTGAGGCCGGTGACGGCCTCGTCGAGGCCTTCGAGCATGGTGCCGGCGCCAACCTGGTAGGACAGGCCGGAGGCGGAGTCAACGTCTGCGCCGTCGATCGAGGCTGCGATGTCGATCGTCAGGAAGTCGCCATCGGCGGCCGGACGGTCTACGGACTTCAGCGTGCCGAAGCGGCCGCGGAGCTCGTCCAGGGCCTTGTCGACGTCGGCGTCCGAAGACTCGGCGGCGGCGACCTCAACCTTGATGCCGGCGTAGTCAGGCAGCTCGATCTCGGGGCGGATGTCAACCTCGGCGTGGAACTTGAGCTCACCGTCGGTGGCGGACGGGTCCGGAACCTCGGTGATCTCGACCTCGGGACGGCTCAGGGGGCGGATGCCGGTTTCCTGCACGGCGGCCTGGTACCAGCCGTTGAGACCTTCGTTGATGGCCGTCTCCAGGACGTAGCCGCGGCCAACGCGCTGGTCAATGAGCTTGGAGGGGACCTTGCCCTTGCGGAAACCGGGGACCTGGATCTGCGAAGCAACAGTCTTGTATGCCTCTGCGATGCTGGGCTTCAATTCCTCAAAGGGGACCTCAACATTGAGCTTGACCCGCGTGGGGGTGAGGTTCTCGACAGCGCTCTTCACAGTCTAAGTACTCCTGGTTTGGGGGGTATGGGGTTCTGCATTGCCACGTGCTGGCAGTGCTTGCAGAGTCGGGGTGACAGGATTTGAACCTGCGACTTCCTGCTCCCAAAGCAGGCGCTCTAGCCAAGCTGAGCTACACCCCGTAAGTGCACAGAACAGTCTACGGTCATACACTGCCGATTTGCACATTTGACACCGGGGCCCTGAATTGGGTTTAGTTGTATCCGGCTTGCACAGCCGACCGGAAGTTATGCTGGAGTTCCAGCAAGTTCCCGGGGACGTAGCTTAATGGTAAAGCCTCAGTCTTCCAAACTGATTACGCGGGTTCGATTCCCGTCGTCCCCTCGGAAATATGACGAAAAAAGCCCCTCTGCGGAGGGGCTTTTTTCTTGCCCTCATGCATCTTTCATGCCCGATTCATGCCTCTGTCATGCGTCTTTCATGCCTGCTTCATGCCTGCGGCGTTTATGCCTGCTCAGGCCTGCTGGCACTGCGGACACCAGTACAGCTTCCGCGCACCCAACTCCGTGAGCGCCACGGGCGTGCCGCAGTCACGGCAGTCCAGCCCGTGCCGGCGGTAGACGAAGTGTGCCTCATCCGGTTCCGGCAGCACGCGACGGGACGCGCCGGCACCGGCGCCATTCCAGTAGCGCGGCGGCGTCGTGATGATCCGTCCGTCCCGGACGCCGTCGGACATCATGGCCACGGTGTCGTCCCAGAGCCGGCGGGCCGCGTCCACTGACAGTTCAGCCCCGGGCAGCCAGGGGTTGAGGCGCTGCCGGAACAGCAGTTCGGCCCGGTAGACGTTCCCGATGCCGGCAATCACCTTTTGGTCCATGAGCAGGCCCGCCAGCGGTGTGCGTTTGCCCGCCACCGTGGCGATGAAGGCGTCCCGGTCCCCTGACCGGTTGCGCAGCGGGTCCGGGCCGAGCCGCGCCAGCACGGCCGCCGCCTCCGGTTCCGTGATTGCCTCGCACGTGGTTGCGCCGCGGAGATCGGCCCAGCCGTGCCTGCTCACCAGCCGGACGCGGACGGCGCCCACCGGCGCGGGCGGCCCTGCGTATGCAGACGAGGCGGCGACGACGTCGGCCGGCTCAGCCGCGCTGTCGTCGTCGTAGACCTCCCGCTCCCCCACCTTCCGGGGCGCGCCGATGCTGGACGCGCCGCGGAAGCTGGCGTCGCCGCCAAAATTCCAGGCGCCATAGAGGCCGAGGTGGACATGCAGGTCCAGCCCGTGCTCGAACTCGAGGAAGAGGTGCTTGCCGTGCGCGGTCGCGGCTGTCATGACGTGGCCGTCCAGCAGTGCGGCGCCGGGCGCGAACCGGCCCTGCGGGCTCGAGACTGTCAGCCTCTCGCCTGCGAAAACGTCACCGAACTGGCGGGCCAGCCGGTGGACGGAATGCCCTTCCGGCACTAGTCGATGACCTCGCCGGTGCGCTCGTACGTGGCGATCTTGCCGATCCGGCGGACGTGGCGCTCGTCGTTGCTGAACGGCTCCGTCAGGAAGGCCTCGATGATTTCCGTGGCCTCTTGGACGCTGTGCTGGCGGCCGCCGACGGCGACGACGTTGGCGTCGTTGTGTTCGCGGGCAAGCTGCGCCGTGGAGAGGTTCCACGCCAGCGCGGCACGCACGCCCTTGACCTTGTTGGCGGCAATCTGTTCGCCGTTGCCAGAGCCGCCGAGGACGATGCCCAGGGCGTGGGTTCCGGCTTCCTGGTCCGCGACGACCGCGAGGGCGGCGTTGATGCAGAACGACGGGTAGTCATCCAGGGCGTCGTAGACCTTGGGTCCGTGGTCCAGCACCTCGTAGCCCTTGGCACTGAGGTGGCTGACGAGGTGGGCGCTGAGCTCCATGCCGGCGTGGTCGGTGGCGATGTGCACGCGGGGGAAGTCAGAAATGGTCACGGCTGTTCCGTTCGGTTGCGGCGCCGGGCGGCGGCCGGGTGCGGTTGGGGTCTGGTCCAAGCGTACTAGGCCGAGCCTTCCGGAGCGGTGCTCTAGCTGGCCGGATGCCTCACGGGGCTCTCGTGTTACACGGCTGTTTACACGGACGAGTTACACCGCGGGTGTCCCGCCGTTCCGCCGGGCCCTGTCCGCCACCCGGGAAAGCGTTTGGGCCATGTTGTCCGCCGCGGTGGCGCTTCCGCCGCTCACCGCCAGCCGCCGCCCGTCCGAGCGGTCGATGACCACGGCGGGGCCGCTGCTGACCAGCATCGCCGTGGTGTTGCCGTGGATCCGGTATCCCCACCCGCCATAGTCCGCCGCCGTGACGTCCCGGGGCGTGGCGGCGTCGATGGCCGCGGCCGGAACTTCCATGACCCGGACGAAGCCTGCCGCGAAGACGTGCAGGCCGCCGCGGTCAACCCGGATCCGGGCCACCAGGAACGCCGCGGCCACCAGGGCCGCGGCGACCAGGAGGGCAGCAAGCCACGGCACCGCAATGGTGAGGAGGGCGGCGGGCAGAAGCGTCGCGATGCCGAGCATGACGAAGATCGAGCTGCGGGCGTGGACCCAGAGGCTGACCCGGTCCCTGGCCAGTTCCGGATCCTGTTCACGCTCGAGGGCCTGGCGGACGGCGAGGTCGTCATCGACAGACCAGCGTTCGTCGGCCTTGAACACGAAACCCATGACGACGCCCAGGGCGAGGGCCGCGCCGCTGCCGAGGGCCAGAACGGAGGCGTCCACATGGGATCCCCGCGCATCGGGCAATCCCAGCTGGCCCACGAGCACGGCTGCCAGGACGGTGGTGACGAAGAGGCTCATGGCCAGGCCGGCGCCCATCATGATGCGGCGCATCATCACGGGGCGGGACAGCGGAACGGCCTGCAGCAGCACGGCCCAGCCGATCACCACGATCAGCGCGGCACCTGCTCCCGTGACGGCGGTGAACGGCGCGAAGTCGGCGGCACCGGCACCAGTCCAGCGGACGGCCAGCGGTTCGGGCAAATCCGGGCGCACCAGAAGCGCGCACACCACGAATCCGGCCGCCAGCATCAGGGGGAAACCGATGGCAAAGCGCAGCGCCCTGGCATCGACTGAGTAACGGATCTTTCCCATACCCCAACGCTACCCCCGCCGCACCTTGAGGGATCTGGGGACGTGCGCGCAGGTCAGGAGGTCGACGGGAGGGAAACGTGGGATCAGGCACGTTGTACAGGACCCGCCCACGAGCAAGAAGAGATCGCGATTCAGTACGACGGCGGGCATCACGCCAGTCCGGCCCAGCGTCGCAGCGACATCTTCCGGGATGAGAACGCCAGGGATGCCGGGTGGCGCGTCGTCGTATTGACCCAATGGCACTTGACCCCGTTCGCCCCTGGGATGGAGCCGGCCGCGTTTACCCGCGTGCGCGCGGCGCTGACGGAGCGCGGCTGGAGTCCCGGCCCTGGTTCAAGTCCGGGACCGAAGCCGGGGCGACGCCAACGTACCCGCCCCCCAGTGCACTCACTTGACACGAATGGCCGCTAAGCACGGTGGCAGAGCGGCCATCTGCGGCAAATCGAGGAGAGAGCTCCGGCGGAGTTCCGGGAAGCACCCGGATCGAAGTTCAAGCGCACTCGGGCAAACCACACGCCCCGGTTCCGAAGGCCCGTGCCCGGGTCCGAAGCCGGGGCAACCTCAACGTGCCCGCCACGCCGCGCCGCCCCACCGCACTCATCTGACACGAATGGCCGCCAAGGGCATCGGCTTAGCGGCCATTYGTGGCAAATCGTGGACTCGGTGCAGGGGCGTTGGCGCCGGACATTGTGATCGGGCTAACTTGCCATAGGCCGCTGACGTGAAAGAATAATTTCACAGTATCGCCGGCGGCTGCGGCCGGCCGGCAGTATCCATCTTCTTCTGGAGGCCCCTTTGCCCGGTATGAACCTGACCCGCGCCGAAGCCCGCGAGCGCGCCGCCCTGATCGACGTCGACTCCTACGAGGTCAGCCTTGACCTGACGCGTGGCGAGAAAGTCTTCGGGTCCACCACGGCCGTGAAGTTCAGGGCCAAGCCTGGGTCTTCGACCTTCATCGACGCCGTGACCCACGCCGTGCACAGCGTGAGCCTCAACGGCCGCGAACTGGACCCGGGCGAGGTCTCCGACGGCGTCCGGATCCAGCTCCCGGACCTGGCGGCCGAGAACCACCTGCTCGTGGTCGCCGACGCGCCCTACATGAACACCGGCGAAGGCCTGCACCGCTTCGTGGATCCGGTGGACAACGAGGTCTACCTGTACACGCAGTTCGAGGTCCCGGACTCGCGGCGCATGTTCGCCGTCTTCGAACAGCCCGACCTCAAGGCCAGCTTCACCTTCACCGTCACCGCCCCCTCGCACTGGGACCTCGTGTCCAACTCCCCCACACCGGTGCCGGTGGAGACCATCCCGGGCGCGGACGGGGGCGCCCGCTCCGTCTGGGAGTTCACCCCCACTCCGCGGCTCTCCTCCTATGTCACCGCGCTCATCGCCGGGCCGTACCAGTCGGTGCGCAGCGAAGTCACGTCGGCGGAAGGCCGGGTCACTCCGCTGGGCATCTTCGCCCGCAAGTCGCTCATGCAGTACCTCGATGCCGAGAACATCTTCGAGCTCACCCGGCAGGGTTTCGAGTTCTTCGAGGCCCAGTTCGGCTGCCCGTACCCGTTCGAGAAGTACGACCAGCTCTTCGTGCCGGAGTTCAACGCCGGCGCCATGGAAAACGCCGGGGCCGTCACCATTCTTGAAGGCTACGTCTTCCGCGGCAAGGTCACCGATGCCCAGGTGGAACGCCGCGCCATCACCGTGCTGCACGAGCTCGCGCACATGTGGTTCGGTGACCTCGTGACGATGCGCTGGTGGAACGACCTCTGGCTCAACGAGTCCTTCGCCGAATACATGTCCCACCTGGCCGCCGTGGAGAACACCGAGTTCGACCACGCCTGGACCACCTTCGCGTCCGTGGAGAAGTCCTGGGCGTACCGGCAGGACCAGCTGCCCACCACGCACCCGATCTTTGCCGAGATCAACGATCTCCAGGACGTTGAGGTGAACTTCGACGGCATCACCTACGCCAAGGGCGCCTCGGTGCTGCGCCAGCTCGTCGCCTGGGTGGGCCCGGAGGAATTCATGTCCGGGGTGCGCGAGTACTTCAGCAAGCACGCCTGGCAGAACACCGAGCTCAGCGACCTCATGGCCGAACTCGAGAAGGCCAGCGGCCGTGACCTCGAAAGGTGGGGCCAGCTCTGGCTGGAAACCGCCGGCGTCAACACCCTGACACCGGAGATCTCGGCGGACGCGGACGGCACCATCGGCTCCTTCGCCATCGTGCAGTCGGCGATCGAGAGCGAACCGACGCTGCGGCCGCACCGCCTCGCCGTCGGCTTCTACAACCTCAACGGCGCCGGCAGGCTGGAGCGGGTGCACCGCGAGGAGCTCGACGTCGACGGCGAGCGCACCGAAGTTCCGGCCCTGGCCGGCCTGGCCCAGCCGGACCTGATCCTGCTCAACGACGACGACCTCGCCTATGCCAAGGTCCGCCTGGATCCGAAGTCCCTCGCCACCGCAACGGCGCACCTGAAGGACTTCAGCCAGAGCCTCCCGCGCACCCTCGTGTGGGGCTCGGCCTGGGACGCGGCGCGCGACGGCGAATCCCCGGCCCGCGGGTACGTGGACCTGATCCTGGCCAACATTGCCGAGGAATCCGATTCCTCCGTGATCATGGTCCAGCTCCGCCAGCTTGCCACCACGCTGACCTTCTACGTGGCCGAGGAGCACCAGGCGGCCACTGCCGTAGCCGCGGCCGACAAGCTCTGGGAGCTCGCCTCGGCGGTGCCTGCCGGCTCGGACGCACAGCTGCAGTTCGTGAAGTCCTACGCCCTGCTGGCCCGCAGCGCCGGGCAGCTGGACACGGTGTCCGGGCTGCTGGACGGCTCGCTCACCCTCGACGGGCTGAGCGTGGACCAGGACCTGCGGTGGGAGCTGCTGGCATCCCTCGTGGCAGGCAGCCGCGCCGGGCAGGAGCGGATCGACGAGGAACTGGCGCACGACAACACCTCCAACGGCCAGAACGCAGCGGCCCTGGCCAAGGCCGCCATCCCCACTCCGGAGGCCAAGGCCGAAGCCTGGGAATCGATTGTGGTCAAGGGCGATCTGTCCAACGCCCTGCAGGGCTCCGCGGTGACCGGTTTTACCCGGGTCCTGGACACCTCCCTGCTGGAGCCGTACGCCGAGAAGTACTTCGAGGCCGTCCCGGGCATCGTGGCCAACCGCACCCACGCGCTGGCCTCGCAGATCGTCGTCGGGCTCTACCCGGCCCAGCTGACCACGCAGGCCACCGTGGACCGCACGGATGAGTTCCTGGCCTCGCTGCCGGAGGAAAGCTCGGCGCTGCGCCGGATGATGCTGGAGAACCGCGACGGCGTGGCCCGCTCCCTGCGGGCCCGCCAGGCCGACGTCGGCTAGGACGCCAACAGCCTGCCCCGACGATCCTGGAACCCCGGTGCCGCCCCCGCGCGGCGCCGGGGTTCCGTCGTTCTAGACTGGCCGCATGAGCCTTGACGAACACCGCTACGCGCTGACTGTCCGCTGGACTGGGAACCTCGGGTCCGGGACGTCCACGTACCGCGGTTACTCACGCGACCACGACGTCGAGATCCCCGGGCTGCCGGTGTTGCGCGGCTCCGCCGATCCGACCTTTCACGGGGACCGGCAGCGTTACAACCCCGAACAGCTGCTCCTGGCCGCGCTCTCGCAGTGCCACATGCTCTCCTTCCTGCACGTGGCCGTGAAGCACGGCGTGGTGGTGACAGCCTATGAGGACCGGGCCGAGGGCCTGATGCGGACCAACCGGGACGGCAGCGGGCAGTTCGAATCCGTCACGCTGAAGCCCACGGTGACGGTGGCGGGAGCGGCGGCCCCGGATGTTCTGGAGGAGCTTCACGTCGAGGCCAACAAACTCTGCTTCATTGCCCGCAGCGTCAACTTCCCGGTGTTGCACGAGCCCACGGCTGTGGTCCAGGGCCAGACTGACTGAACAGGTCAGCCGGCACCGTCAGCCGGGCCCGGCTGAGTCCTCTGCCTTGTACTCGGACACGATCCGGCGTTCCGTCTCCGGGCTCATCCCGGCCTTGCGCTCGCGGCCGAGTCCGCGGCGGCGTTCATCCGCCAGGGTGTCCCGCAGCGTGTCCATCCAGGGCCGGATGGACAGCCCGGCTGCCCGGGCAGCGTCATTGCTGCGGGTCTCGAAGCCATCATGGCCGGGCGGCAGCCACAGCGGCAGCGAGTCCGGACCGGCCCAGTAGTTCGCGCCGTGGGACGCCAGCCAGTCCTCGGGAGCGACAACGGCCTCGGAGTCGGCGTCGGCGAGCTGACGCGACTCCTCAAGGTAGGCGGCAAAGGGGACCGGTTCGCCGACGGCGTTCAGTGCCCCGGTGATCCCCTTTTCGGCGGCGGTGAGGATCCAGGCCGCGAGGTCGCGGACGTCGATGATCTGGGTCGCGTCGGTGGGGATGTCCGGGACCAGGACGGGATCGTTGTCCCGGGCGAAACGGGCCGGCCAGTACCCGTAGCGGTCGGAGCCGTCCCCGGGTCCGCCGATTAGGCCGGCGCGGCAGAGGTGCGCCTTGTCCCCTGCCAGTTGGCGGGTCCATTGCTCGATCGCGGACTTGGCCTCGCCGTAGTTATCGATGCTCAGTTCCGTGCCCGGAGCCAGCGGCGGACGCACCTGAGCGTCGTCTTCGGCGGCGCCGGCCACCGAATGGTCGGCATAGACGGAGCAGCTGGAGATGAAGGTCCAGTGCCGGGCCGAGCCGGCCAGCGCCTCGAGCGCCTCCCGCGCCTGGTCAGGATCCCGCGAAACGTCGACGACGGCGTCCCACCCGCCGCTGCCGGCGGCCTCCTCGTAGGCGGCCTTCCCCTGGGAGCGGTCCGCGCGCAGCCAGGTAGCGCCGTCGGGCGGCGCAGCGACGTTACCGCGGGCCAGGCAGGTGACGTCGTGGCCGGCGGCCAGGGCCTGCCGGGCTATTTCTGCTGACAGGAAGACCGTTCCGCCGAGTACCAGGATGCGCATGGAGCCACGCTACGGCGCTAATGTTGAAGTAGACCAGAGTGTTATGCGCCCGGCGAACGCCGGCCGCCTATCCGGACGCCCAGCCCCGCTGCCGGCCGGCAGCAGGGACGCAGCAACAAGGAGTTTTCCCCCGCCGATGATCAGCCTTACCACCATCGAACCAATCACCGCCCAAGACATCGCGGCCGTCAACCTGCCGGGTGCCCTGATCAGCCTGGGGATCGGCGTCGCCGTGTGGCTGGTGGCATCCTTCGTGATCTCCGTCATCACCAAGCGCGTCGCCTCGGGCAGCACGCTCTTCAAGAAGCCGCACTTCCGCTGGGTGGCTCCGGCCTTCCGCGCCCTGGACCATGAGCGCCGGGTCCAGCGGGCACAGACAATCGGCGCACTGCTCAGCAGCGTGGTCGGCGTCCTGGTGGCCGTCCTCACCATCGTGTATGTGCTCAAGAACCTGAACGTGGACATTGCCCCGATCCTGACCAGCGTCGGCATCCTCGGTGTGGCCATCGGCTTCGGCGCCCAGCAGCTGATCCGCGACTTCCTCGCCGGCATCTTCATCACGATCGAGGACCAGTACGGCATTGGCGACATCATCGAGACCTCCGAGGTGGTGGGCACTGTCGAGGCCATGAACCTGCGGATCACCCGGGTCCGGTCCGACGACGGCACCATCTGGTACTTGCGCAACGGCGAAATCCTGCGCGTGGGCAACCGCTCCCAGGGCACTTACATTCCGCCGGAGACACCGCCGGCGGACGAGGCCGACAGCGCACCCCAGCAGAAGGCCGGAGAATAGAGAAATGACGATTCCCAGCGCCGGCGAACCCAGCCAGCCCAGGCAGCTGCTGCAAAACGATCCATTCAGCCAGCCCGGCTACACAGACAACTTCTATGACGCCGTGGGCGGCCACGAGACTTTTGTGAAGCTCATCGACGTCTTCTACGACGGCGTCGCGACCGATCCGCTGTTGCGCGCCATGTACCCGGAAGAGGACCTCGGCCCGGCCAAGCGGCGCTTCCTGATGTTCCTGGAACAGTACTGGGGCGGGCCCACCACGTACGGCGAGGAGCGCGGGCACCCGCGGCTGCGGATGCGCCACATGCCGTTCCGGGTGACGCCGGAGGCCAAGGAACGCTGGCTGTTCCACATGCGCGCCGCGGTGGATGCCCTGGAGCTGCCGCAGTTGTACGAGGGAACGCTCTGGGACTACATGGAGCGGGCAGCCCTTTCCATGGTGAACAGCCCGTCGGAGGCCTGAGCGGAGGGTGCCGGGAAGCTTCCTAGAGCCCGGTGCCGGTCCGGACCAGCACGTGGCCGCGGGTGCCGCTGAGCCGGAACCAGCGCCCGGCCCGGTAGAGCCGTTGTTCGCCGTCGGCCAGGAAGCCCAGGGTGAGGGCGGCGAACGCGGCGCCGGCCGGCAGCCCGGCGGCGTCGGGCAGTTCCCGGCCCCAGACCGTTGCCCGGGCGTTATTGACGATCAGCGCGCCCGGCTTGTCCGGGATGATCGCGGCGATCTCCCTGATGCCGGCCTCGGCGGCGGCCCGCAGGACGGTGTCCTGAACCGTGCCGAGCAGTTCCCAGCCGGCCCGCGGCGCCCCGATCCCCGCCCACGACTCGCTGACGGTCACCGGCGGGACAGGAAGTTCGACGTCGTGCTCCCCCGCCCGTGCCAAACGGTCCAGCACGGCGGACAGCGGCACGGTGACGTCAGTGTCCGCCGGCTGCGCCAGCGCCATGGTCCGCAGGCCCAGGATGGTGGGGGTGGATTCGCCCAGGAGCCGGGGCCGCAGGACGCAGACGTAGGCGGCCAGGACTGGGCCCGCGGCCTGGAGCCGGATGGCGCCGTCGTCAATGGACTTGGCGCGCGTGGCGAAGGTGCGCAGGTCGTCGAGGTCGCGGGGATCGGAGAACTGCAGGGGCTGGGTTAGGACATCAGACACACTACCGACTCTACCGGCTGCGGCCTCTCGGGAGCCGCGCCGCCTTTTGAGCAGTGTCCCTTTTGAGCAGTGTGACTGTGCCGTCTAGAGTCAGACCATGACTGAAGCCGAAGYCGGACTGCTGGGGCTCCCGACCCAGGATCCCACCTCCTCGCTCATCCAACTCCTCAACCTCGGCGAGCTTGAGGGCGCGCGGACGGACGAGGACATCTTCATGGGCCCCTCCCAGCAGCAGCCCAGGCACCGCGTCTTCGGCGGCCAGGTGCTGGCGCAGTCCCTGATAGCCGGTAGCCGCACCGTCGATCCGGACCGCAGTGTGCACTCCATGCACGGCTATTTCCTCCGGCCAGGAGACGCCAACAAGCCGATCACGTTCGGCGTGCAGCGCCTGCGCGACGGCCGGTCGTTCTCGGCCCGCCGGGTCCACGCCTACCAGGAGGGCATGCCCATCCTGTCGATGATCGCGTCCTTCCAGGCCGAGGACGAGGGGATCGAGCACCAGTCCGAGATGCCCGCCGGGATCCCGGACCCCGAATCGCTGCCCAGCACTGCCGACCTGCTGGGCAAGTTCGATCACCCCGTGGCCCGGCACTGGGCGTACGAGCGGCCGTTTGATATCCGCCACGTCGATCCGGCGCTGTATGTCTCGGCCAAGGGGCCCAAGGACGCACGCAACGCCGTCTGGATGAAGACCTTCGGTCCGATGCCCGACGACGCCGGCGTGCACCGGGCCGCCCTGGCCTACGCGAGCGACTACACGCTGCTGGAGTCCATCCTCCGCAAGCACGGGATGAGCTGGATTACGCCCGGGATGTCCGTGGCAAGCCTGGACCACGCCATGTGGTGGCACCGGCCGGTCAGGGTCGACGAATGGCTCCTGTACGTCCAGGAATCGCCCAGCGCCCAGGGCGCACGGGGCCTCGCCACCGGCAAGATCTTCAGCCGGGACGGCCGGCACGTGGCGACGGTGGCCCAGGAAGGCATGGTCCGCGTCCCGAACGATTTGAAGAACAAGGTCAAGGGCGCCGTCCAGTCCAAGGTGCTGCAGCACCAGATGCGCAAGGCCGAGCGCAGCTAGCCCGCCCGGCCGCCCGCTGGCACTTAGACACCACGGCACACAAAAGCCGGCTCCCCGCGGGGAGCCGGCTTTTTCGTGGCGCTGAAGCCGTGTGGGCTTAGTCGCGGGTGAGGCGGCGGTGCGTTACGCGGTGCGGCTTGGCCGCGTCCGGGCCCAGTCGCTCGACCTTGTTCTCCTCGTAGGACTCGAAGTTGCCCTCGAACCAGTACCACTTGGAGGGGTTCTCCTCGTCGCCTTCGTAGGCCAGGATGTGGGTGGCCACCCGGTCCAGGAACCAGCGGTCGTGCGAGACCACGACGGCGCAGCCCGGGAATTCGAGCAGGGCGTTTTCGAGGCTGCTGAGGGTTTCGACGTCGAGGTCGTTAGTCGGTTCGTCGAGCAGCAGCAGGTTGCCACCCTGCTTGAGGGTCAGCGCAAGGTTGAGGCGGTTACGCTCACCACCGGAGAGCACCCCGGCCTTCTTCTGCTGGTCCGGACCCTTGAAGCCGAAGGCGGCCACGTAGGCGCGGGAGGGCATTTCGACGTGGCCGACCTGGATGTAGTCGAGGCCGTCGGACACGACTTCCCACAGGGTCTTGTTGGGGTCGATGCCGCCGCGGCTCTGGTCGGCGTAGGAGATCTTGACGGAATCGCCGATCTTCAGTTCGCCGCCGTCGAGCGGTTCCAGGCCCACGATGGTCTTGAAGAGCGTGGACTTGCCGACGCCGTTGGGGCCGATGACGCCAACGATGCCGTTGCGGGGCAGGGTGAAGGACAGTCCGTCGATCAGGGTGCGATCGTCGAAGCCCTTCTGGAGATCCTTGGCCTCCAGAACGAGTCCGCCCAGGCGCGGTCCCGGCGGGATCTGGATCTCTTCGAAGTCGAGCTTGCGGGTGCGGTCCGCCTCCGCAGCCATTTCCTCGTAGCGGGCCAGACGGGCCTTGGACTTGGTCTGGCGTCCCTTGGCGTTAGACCGGACCCATTCGAGTTCTTCGGTCAGGCGCTTGGCCTGCTTGGCGTCCTTCTTGCCCTGGACTTCCAGGCGGGCGCGCTTCTTCTCCAGGTACGTTGAGTAGTTGCCCTCGTACGGGTAGAGGTGGCCGCGGTCCACTTCGGCGATCCACTCGGCCACGTGGTCAAGGAAGTAACGGTCGTGGGTGACGGCCAGGACGGCGCCGGAGTAGCTGGAGAGGTGCTGTTCGAGCCACAGCACGCTCTCGGCGTCGAGGTGGTTGGTGGGCTCGTCGAGAAGCAGCAGGTCCGGCTTCTGCAGCAGGAGCTTGCACAGCGCGACGCGGCGGCGCTCACCACCGGAGAGCAGGGTGACATCGGCATCGGCGGGCGGGCAGCGCAGTGCGTCCATGGCCTGTTCCAGCTGGGAATCGATATCCCAGGCGTCAGCCGCGTCGATCGCTTCCTGCAGCTGTCCCATTTCCTCGAGGAGGGCATCGTAGTCAGCGTCGGGGCTGGCCATTTCCTCGGAGATCTCGTTGAAGCGCAGGATCTTGCCGTAGATTTCACCGACGCCTTCCTGGACGTTGCCCAGAACGGTCTTGTCTTCGTTCAGCGGCGGCTCCTGCAGCAGGATGCCCACCGTGTAGCCGGGGCTGAGCCGGGCCTCGCCGTTGGAGGGAGTGTCCAGGCCTGCCATGATCTTGAGAATGGTGGACTTACCGGCACCATTCGGGCCGACAACGCCAATCTTGGCCCCCGGGAAGAAGGACATGCTTACGTCATCGAGGATGAGTTTTTCGCCGACAGCCTTACGGGCCTTGGTCATTGTGTAGATAAATTCCGCCATGCCTACAAATCTAGTGGTTCGGCCGGGATAACTCACATTCCGTGAGCCGCGCTGCGCCCCCTGGCAGGCCCTGTTGCAGGAGCCATTGCCGTTGTCCTTGCAGTTGGCGTTGCCTCAGTGGCGCCGATTGCACCCGCAACCGTGCCCGGCCGCAGACGGTTCGGTTCAGTCCCGGACGCCGACAAGGCAGCCGCCCGGGGCCAGAGGCCTGGGCCCCGCTGCCCCCGGCCGGCATCGAACAGGCGGACGCTGCGAGCAGGAGCGCCACGGTTGTGGCCGCCGGAACGGCCCGGCCGCGGCGACGGGCGGCGCCGCCCCCGGCGGTAGTACCGGCCGCCGGTACCGCACCTGCAGAGGCCGCGGCGCGTCCCGCAGCGCTCCTTGCATGTTGCATCGGCAATTCTGCCACGCGGTGGTGCTCCAATCCGGTGCCCGGCATTGCCCGCCGGTGCCCGGGATTCAGGCGGCGGCCCCTTTCAGTTCGCCGGTCTCCTGGTCCACCTCCTCTTCCTCGCCGCTTGCGTCGTTGATGAAGGTCGTGTGGTCATCGGCACCGCCGTCGCCGTCCCCGCCGGTATCCCCGCCCGTATCCCCGGACTGGGTCTGGGGTCCGGCGTCGTCGCCGTCTCCGCCGCCAGGCGCACCAGCGGCACCAGGTCCTGCGGCCGGCTGGCTTCCTGCTGCGGCCGAGCGGGTGAAGTTGGCAGAGCCCCACATGAGGTCGTGGCCGACTGACTCCGCGTCAATCTCGGCGACGTGGTAGACCCTGCCGTCCTTTTCCCAGCTGCGCATCTTCAGCCTGCCAACGATGATGACCCGCTGGCCTTTCTTGATGCTGCAGCCGATGTTGCCGGCCAGTTGCCGGTAGCCCTGGACGGTGAACCAGTTGGTGTTGCCGTCCACCCAGGTGCTGGAGCCGCGGTCGTAGCGGCGCTCGGTGGCGCCGAGCCTGAAGGACGCCGTGGGCACGCCGCCGGGGGTGGTCGAACTTCTGATCTCCGAGGCGACGAAGCCCCGGACCGTAATGTTGTCGCTCATTCTCATGTCCTGTCTCGAATTGTCGTGCCCTGCCGGGCAGTTCCAGCATCCCGCCGCGAACAGCCGTCGGGGGAGGGCCCGGCTGTGCCATGTGGAAAACCGGCTGCCGGCAGCAGCGTGGGCAGTGTTGGGGAGTGGTCCGGGCCGCAGGACCGTCCACCGGCCATCGTTGACCCCCACCGGCGCTCCGGCACTGTAAACTTTTTGAGGCATCCCCCGGCAGCGGCCGGCGGGTGCCACCGTGCCCCAGTAGCTCAGGGGATAGAGCAGCGGCCTTCTAATCCGCCGGTCGGGGGTTCGATTCCCTCCTGGGGCACAAGAGAGCGGCTCTGACCTGCGACAACGCAAGGTCAGAGCCGCTTCCTATTTCAGCCGGATCCTCAAATCCATTTGTTGTGTTTGAACGTCAGGAACAGCGCACCGCCCATGCCGATCATGAGCGCGAGTGCCATCGGATAGCCGAAGATCCAGTCGAGCTCGGGCATGTCGCGGAAGTTCATGCCGTAGATCGACGCGATCAACGTCGGGGCGAACAGGATGGCAGCCCACGACGATATCCGCTTGACCTGCTCATTTTGGGCGAAGCTCGATTCGGTCAGGAGCCGCATTTCGTCGTTCTGCCGCTGGGCGACGAGGGCTGCGTTGACGGCCAGCGCGTTTTGCAGCAGTGCCCGGAAGGCAGACACCCGCTCCCCCAGCCTGATGGCGTGGTCCAGGACGTCGCGGAAATGGTCCTGCAGTTCGGGGTCCGGCACCCCGTCCGGTCCGCTGCCCATAAGGGTCTGCAGGATTCCGGCCAGCGGGGCTGTCGCACGCTGGAACGTGATGACTTGGCGGGAGAGTTCATAGATCCTGCGCGATACGCCGGGATCGGCGGCGAACAGGTCATCTTCGATTTCATCGATGTCGTTTTCCAGCCCCGCGGCCACCGGCTCGTACTCGTCCACCACCTGGTCCAGAATCGCGTACAGCACCGTGTCCGGACCGAGCGCCAGGAACTCCGGCTCGGATTCCATGCGCCGGCGCACCCGGGCCAGATCGGGAGACTCTGCCCGGCGGACAGTCACCACAAAGTCCGGGCCGGCGAACACATGGATCTCGCCGAACTCGACCTTCTCCACTTCGTCCAGGTACCGGGCGGGCCGCAGCACCAGGAACAATGTCTCGCCGTAGTGTTCCAGCTTGGCCCGCTGGTGGCCGGCGAGCGCGTCCTCCACGGCCAGGTGGCTCAGGTCAAATTCCTCGGCCACCGAGCGCAGCTCCTCAGGTTCCGGCCGGTAGAGCCCGATCCAAGCCATGCCCTGGCG
Source organism: Arthrobacter sp. P4_F10 (assembly GCF_056401435.1). Classification (NCBI taxonomy): domain Bacteria; kingdom Bacillati; phylum Actinomycetota; class Actinomycetes; order Micrococcales; family Micrococcaceae; genus Arthrobacter; species Arthrobacter sp. P4_F10. The sequence continues at coordinate 7,833 of NZ_JBFUJJ010000015.1, read as the reverse complement.
CTGCCGCAGGAGAAAATACGTTTCCTCGAGGCCTTCCGGGTCGGCGGTCCGGTGACCGTCCACATAGACGGCGATGTCGATAATGGTCACGGCCGCGCCTCCTCGTCAAGGCAATCCCTTGGCTGTGACGTTATACCGTGCCCGGGCCGGTGCCAACAGCCCGAACCGCGCGCCCAACCGCCCGGACACCCCGCCGGCCATCAGCACGCTTAGTATTGAGTGGACCGGCAGGGCGCCAGGGAAAGTCTGTGCGCCCTGCCCGCAATCGAAAGGCACGGCCGCCATGACCGAGACACCCCGCAGATTCGACCCCAACAATCCCGACGATGCCCTGACCACCCAGTACCCGGGGACCGCCGACGCCACATCCGGGTCCGGGTCCAACTCCGGCTCCGGGACCTCCGAGGTTGAAACTTCCCGTCCAGAGGCACAGCCACCCGCGGCACCGGTCCCTGCCCCGGAAACGCGCCAGGTCACCCGCGCGGGAATGGTCTGGGCCGCGGTTGCCAGTGCGCTGGTGGTGCTGATCGTGCTCATCGCCTTCATCCTGCAGAACCAGGAATATGTGCAGGTGAAGTTCTTTGGCCTCGAGGGGTCGGTTCCGCTCGGCGTTGCCTTGTTCATCGCGGCCGTCGGCGGCGGCGTGCTGGTCGCGATCGCCGGAGCGGCCCGCATCATTCAACTGCGGCTCGCCGCGCATCGTGTCCGCCGACAGGCCGGCCCGGGCACGCGCACGCGCTAAAGCCGCCGGGCGCTACCCTCTATTCATGGGCGAAGCAGACCCCCGGAGCCAGCCGGCCATTACCACCGCCGCGGCGGACTGGCCCGACGTCGAGCGTCTTTTTGGCGTCCGCGGCGAACCGTCACGCTGCTGGTGCCGGTTCTTCGCCGTGACCGGCAGCGAGTGGTCCGCGTCGACGCCGGAGGACCGCAAGAGCCAGTTGCGGGACAAGTTCGACGGCGGCCAGCCGGCGCCCGGTGTCCTGGCCTTCCGCGACGGGAATCCAGTGGGCTGGTGCGCCGTCGAGCCCCGCGGGTGCTATCCAAGGATCCTGCGCTCGAGGGTCCTGACGTCGGCCCCTGACGTGGCCCGGGATCCCGGCGGGAACCCGGTGTGGTCAGTCAGTTGTTTCGTCGTCTCCCCCGGCCAGCGCCGGAGCGGTGTGGCGGGGGCGCTGCTGGCAGCCGCCGTCGAGCACGCCTTCGCGCACGGCGCCACCGTGGTGGAGGGCTATCCGGTTGATCCCGCGCGACGGCCCAAGGCGGGCCCGGCAGACCTCTATCACGGCACCTTGGGGCTTTTCCTGGCGGCCGGCTTCACAGTGGTCAGCGACGCGGTGCCGGGACGCGCCGTCGTCCGCCTGGCCGCACCCCGACTGGAGCCCACCGCGGGCCCTAGCCCTAGCCCTAGCCCTAGGGCAGCGTCAGGATCACAGGCCCGTCCGCGGTGATGGCCACGGTGTGCTCGCTGTGCGCGGCGCGGCGACCGTTCGCCGAGCGGAGGGTCCATTCGTCGTCGTCATGGTAGTAGTCGTCCTTGCGGCCGAGAATCAGCATCGGCTCGATGGCGATGACCAGGCCCTCGGTCAGTTTGATGCCGCGGCCGGGACGCCCGTCGTTGGGTACGTGCGGCTCGGCGTGCATGGTCCGGCCGATCCCGTGGCCGCCGTGATCGGCAAGCAGCCCGTAGCCGGCCCGCCGCGCTGCCCCGCCGATCGCGTAGGCGAGGTCCCCCATCTTGTTCCCGATCCTTGCCGCTTCGATCCCCCGGGCCAGGGCGGCGTCGGTGGCGTCGATGAGGGCCTGGTCCACCGGGTCCGGGGTCCCCACAATGAAGCTGACGGCGGCATCGCCGCACCAGCCGTCCAGGAACGCGCCGCAGTCCACGCTCAGCAGGTCCCCGTCCTGCAGCCGGTACTCGTTGGGGATGCCGTGCACCACGGCGTCGTTGACGGACGCGCAGATGACCCCGGGAAACGGCACTGACGCCCACCGCGGCCGGTAGTTCAGGAACGCCGGCGTGGCGCCGGCGTCGGCGATGGACGCCGCGGCGACCTCGTCCAGTTCCTTGAGCGAGACGCCGACGGCGGCGGCCTCCCGGACCCGCCCCAGCGTGTTGGCGACCACCCGGCCGGCCTCGCGCATCAGTGCGATCTCTTCAGGACTCTTGATCATGGACATGGGTTTCCTTCCGACGCGGAGCCGCGGCTTGCTGGGTTCAACTCTAGAGCCCGCCCCAGGATGTCTACAGTGGCCGCATGGTCACCACTGAACTGATTGACGCGATCCGCGGCCGGCTGCAGGCGGCGGCCGATCCTGGCCGCGCCGCGGGGGCGCAGGCCTACATGAAATCGCAGATGCCCTCACTGGGCGTGCGCGTTCCCGAGGTCCGCAGGATCGTCCGAGCCGAGGCGGCGGCCCATCCGCCGGGCGGCCTGGCGGAGCTGCAGTCCACCGTGCTCGCGCTGTGGCGGAGCGCCAGCTGCCGTGAGGAACGTTATGCCGCGATCGAGCTCACGGGGCTCAAACTCGCCGCCGGGGAGCTGAGCATGCTGGCGCTGTACGAGGAAATCATCCGCACCGGAGCCTGGTGGGACCTGGTGGACGGGGTGGCGCACCGGCTGGGCACGCTGTTGCAGGCGCACCGGGCAGAGCTGACGCCGGTGCTGGGGCGCTGGAGCAGGGACGACGACTTCTGGGTCCGGAGGGCCTCCATTACGGCGCAGCTGGGGGCGAAGGCGGCCACTGACACGGCCCTCCTGGCCGCAGTAATCGAGGCCAACCTCGATGATCCGGAGTTCTTCATCCGCAAGGCCATCGGGTGGGCGCTGCGCCAGTACGCCAGGACGGATCCGGCCTGGGTGCGGGCGTTCGTGCAGCGGCACTGGGACGATCTCAGCCCGCTTTCCCGCAAGGAAGCGCTCAGGAACCTGCCGGCCTAGATGATCGGGCGCGTGGTGACCGGCTCGTCCGACTTGCTGAACAGCAGCTTGGTCTTCGGGTCCAGGAAGATCAGGTACAGGGCAAACAGCAGGGCGATGATCGCGGCGGCGTTGCGGGCCAGCGCCAGGGCCAGGCCGAGGTCCGCGGTCTGCAGGTACGGGAAGACGTCCAGCTGGTCCGAGATCGCGTACACCATGAAGAAGGACACGATGAAGTAGAGCGCCTTGACCTGCCAGTCATCTCGGATGCCGGTGACGGCAAAGAGCGGGATGAGCCAGACGATGTACCAGGACTGGATCATCGGGGACAGGAGCACGACGGCGGCGAACGCCAGGGTGAGCCGGCGCATCAGCCGGTCGTAGTCACCGCGGAAGATCTGCCAGGCCACGATCCCGACGGCGAGCAGCTTGCCGGCGTCGAACACCCACTTGGCCAGTCCCCAGCCGTCGAGCCCGAAGGCGTTGGAGATGGAGGCCACGATCAGGCCCACCAGGCCAACGGGCGCGTACCAGATCCAGATGCTGCCCGGCGCGGACAGCCCGTTGATCCAGCCGAAACCGAAGCCGTTGACCCGGCTCATGAGGTACAGCAGGGCCAGGCTGATGCCGGCCGTGAGGGCCCAGAAGACGAACTTGCGCGGCCAGCTGGCGCCCTTGCCAGCCCAGAGCAGGCCGATGAACGGCAGGAAGACGACCGTGATCGGCTTGACCGAGATGGACAGCGTGACCAGCACGATGCCAAGGATGACCCGGCGGGTGGCGCAGTAATACAGGCCGGCCAGGGCAAGGCCGATCATGAGGGCGTCGTTGTGGACGCTGGCGATGAAGTTGGTGAGGAAGAGCGGGTTGGCTGCCGTCAGCCACAGGGCCCGGTTCGGGTTCACGCCGTGCAGCTCGGCCAGTTTTGGCACGTAGATCACGCAGAGGACGACGCCCACGAGTGCGGCCAGCCGGAACAGCATGATGCTGCCTTCGGGGTGCACATTGGTGGCCCAGACCACGAACTGTTCGATCCACAGGAACAGCTGGCCGTACGGGACGGGGGCCTCGGTCCACATCCTGTCGGCGCCCAGCTGGAAGTAGTTGGACAGCGCAGAGATGCCGTTTTCGTAGGGGTTGAAGCCCTCCACCATGAGCCGGCCCTGGCCGATATACGCGTAGACGTCGCGGCTGAACAGCGGGACGGAGAACATCAGCGGCAGGCCCCAGGCCACCGTCGCCTGGAGCGTGGCTTTGCGGGCGCCGGCTCCCCAGACCCGGACGCGCTGGCCGAGCCGCAGCCAGGCGCGGACCAGCAGCATACCGCCGAAGGCCAACAGGACAATGGACAGGGCGACGCCAAGGGCCTCGGTGCGCATCCAGATGAACAGCGGAACACGCCGGAGCTCGGACGCGGGGGCGAGCCAGCCGACACCCATCGAACCGATCGTCATGAACAGCGATCCCAGGAACCCGGCAAGGATTGGGGACCGGGGGTTGTCGACGTCGCCAACGGCACCGTCCCCCAATGGGGTGAGCTCAGCCGGGCCGAGCGCAGACCGGCCGGACGCAGAGGGGCGGGACGTGGACGTGCGGGACGTACCGGCAGCCGTTCCCCCCGCCGCAGGCACAGGCGCCGTCATGTCAGGATCGTCCAATCTGTTGTGGGCCATATTTCCGCCCACAGCTAGCCGCATTGTCCGGCCCGGGGCGCCGCGTTGAAGAAATCGGTTGACGAAATAATTCGACGGCCGCGTATCCGAAATCCTAGCACCGGACGGCTCTGTGGCGTCGGAACGGTAGGCTGGGCGGGTGCCTATTACTAACGAACGCATCGTCTGGATTGACTGCGAAATGACCGGCCTGGACACCAAGAATGACGCCCTCATCGAGGTGGCCGCCCTGGTGACAGATTCGGAGCTCAACATCCTGGGTGACGGCGTCGACGTCGTGATCAAGCCTGACGACGCCGCGCTGGCCCAGATGAACGACTTTGTCCGCGACATGCACACCCGGTCCGGCCTCCTTGAGGAGCTCCCGCACGGCAAGACCATGGCCGAAGCGCAGGCAGCGGTGCTCGACTACATCAAGAAATGGGTGCCGGACCCCCGGAAGGCCCCGCTCGGCGGCAACTCCGTGGGCACCGACCGCGTGTTCCTGGTCCGCGATATGCCCGAAGTTGTGGAGCACCTGCATTACCGGGTCATCGATGTGAGCACCATCAAGGAACTCTCCCGCCGCTGGTTTGCCCGGGCCTACTTCCAGTCCCCCGCCAAGCTGGGCGGGCACCGGGCCCTCGGCGACATCAAGGACTCGATTGACGAACTCCGGTATTACCGCGAGGCCGTGTTTGTCCCGGCGCCGGGCCCGGACAGTGCCACGGCGCAGCGGATCGCCAAACGCGTCATGGGCGGCGAGGCAGCCGCCGCCAATCCGGCGCAGTAGCGGCACACTGACGGAAACCAACCGCCGGCACCCCGCCGGCACCGCCGCGAAACGTGGCGCAGGAATGTAATCTGCGCCACGTTTCGCGGAAATTTTGGTGAAAATCGCAAAAGTGGCAAAACCACCCCCAAACAACAGGTAAGCTATTTGTCGTTGCCTTTCCAGCCAGCCGGTTCGCCGGAGGGCGTGATACGGCACATGGTGGGCGTAGCTCAGTTGGCAGAGCGCCTGGTTGTGGTCCAGGAGGTCGCGGGTTCAACCCCCGTCGCTCACCCTCATGAAGGACGGCAGTGATTGTCCGACCTTTTCCAAAGGCCGCACCGGATATCCGGTGCGGCCTTTGTTGTCTGTACCGAGTTTTTGACCGCACGGCGCAGTTATCCCGGATCTGTCATTGGAAGGAAACGCAGTGAAGCGCAGGCTCTTTGAAGAAGACCACGAGATGTTCCGTGAGATGGCCGCCGAGTTCAACGTGCGCGCGATTGCCCCGCACTACGCGCAGTGGGACGAGGACCACATGATGTCCCGGGAACTGTGGTCGGCAGCCGGCGAGCAGGGCCTGCTGGGCCTCGCCGTGCCGGAAGAGTTCGGCGGCATGGGGATGTCCGACTACCGGTTCCGGGCAGTGCTCGACGAAGAATTCGCCAAGAGCAACCACCTCGCGGTCGGCCTGGCGTTCCACCTCCACGACGACATGGTCCTCCCCCATCTGCTGGCCTACGGCTCCGATGACCTCAAAGCCCGCTGGCTGCCGGGAATGGTCTCCGGCGACAAGGTCACCTCGGTCGCCTGGACCGAACCGGGGGCCGGCTCCGACCTGCGCGGCATCCGCACCAAGGCCGTCCGCGACGGCGACGACTGGCTCATYAGTGGCCAGAAGACGTTTATCGGCAACGGCATCTCCGGTGACGCCTCCCTGGTCCTGGCCCGCACCGACGGCGGCACCGGACGCGGAAACCACGACTCGTTCTCGCTGTTCATGGTCCAGAAAGGCGAGGGCTACAACACCGGTAAACAGCTGGACAAGATGGGCCTCAAAGCCTCCGACACGGCCGAATTGTTCTTCGACAACGTCCGCGTCCCGCACGCCGATCTGGTGGGCGAGGAAGGCAAGGGCCTGCAGTACGCGGCCGAACAGCTCCCCCAGGGCCGTCTGGCGATCGCCGTGGCCAGCTCCGCCGTCGTGCGCGCCATTTACGAGGCAACCGTCCGCTACACGAAGGACCGCAACGCATTTGGCGAGCGGGTCATCGATTTCCAGAACAGCCGCTTCGAACTCGCGGACATCCTGACAGAGGTCGAGGTCACCGAAACTTACGTGGACCAGGCCATCCTCGCCTTCAACGCCGGGGAACTCGACGCCGCGGGCGCTGCCCGCGCCAAACTGTGGGCGTCCGAGCGCGCCAAGTCCGTTACGGACCGCTGCCTGCAGCTGCATGGCGGTTACGGCTACATCCTGGAATACCCGGTGGCCCAGGCCTACCTCGCCGCCCGGCTGCTGACGATTTTCGGCGGCACCAACGAAATCATGCGCGACGTCGTCGGCCGCACCATTGCCGGCTGAGACGCCGCGTCTCGAACAGCACCTGAGGAACCCCCTGACATGACCGTCCTGCCCATTACGATCTGGGGCGAGCCCGTGCTGCACCGCCGGGCCGCGGAAGTCGACGTCTTCGACGACGAGCTCCGCACACTGATCGCCGACATGTTCGAGACCAACGACGCCGCCAACGGCGTCGGGCTGGCCGCTCCCCAGGTGGGGGTCGGCAGGCGGCTCTTCGTGTACAAGTACGACAACGACGACGGCGCCCCGCCCACCGGCGTCGTGGTCAATCCTGTCCTGACGCTTTCCAAGATTTCCGGCGCGCTGCCGGACCCCGACGAGGAAGAGGAAGGCTGCCTGTCCTTCCCGGGCGGCCAGTATCCGCTCAAGCGGGCAGAGTGGGCCAGGGTCCAGGGCTTCGACGGTGACGGGAAGCCGGTGGAATTCGAGGCAACCGGCTGGTTCGCCCGGGTCATCCAGCACGAGTACGACCACCTCGACGGCAAGCTCTACGTGAACCGGCTGATCGACCGCTATTCGCGCAAGGCCATGAAGCAGGCCAAGCGCAGCGGCTGGGGCGTTCCGGGCCTGACCTGGATGCCGGGCGTGGACCCGGACCCGTTCGGCCACTGACGAATTTCCCGCCGGACTGGGCGACCCGGCCGGCTAGCTCCCCGAAGTGCGGTCGACGGCGGCCAGGAGGGCGGCGCCGAGCTCGGCCGGCTTGGTGAACTGCGGCCAGTGGCCGGTGGGCAGGTCCACGTAGTCGACGTCGCGGATCCGTGCGAGCTCCGCCACGTACGGGTGGCCCCCGGCAATCATTTCTCTCAGCATCGAGGACGGGAATTCGCAGGCGATGACGGTGGCCGGGACCTCGAAACGGCGTTCGTCCTTGAGCTCCTGCCGGTCCTGGGCGTCCTGGGC